>JAYULN010000566.1:0-8816 GCA_043763525.1 Hymenobacter sp. | reverse complement strand
GTAAAGTAACAACGCCGGGGCGGAAAAGATGGCCGGATTGTAGCGCGGGCTTTCAGTCCGCGCGTGGATTGGCGGGAAGTATGGAAGGCTCCGTTGCCGATGCGGACTGAAAGTCCGCGCTATACTTTGCGTGCATACACTTTGGCGAGTACCTTTGCGGACCCGTAGCGAACGGCTACGGGCAACAAGCCGGCGGATATGGCGAAATTGGTAGACGTGCCAGGTTTAGGTTCTGGTGCCGCAAGGCGTGTGGGTTCGAGTCCCTCTATCCGCACTTTATTCTGATACAGGCCTTCAGTCGCATAGGCTGGGGGCTTTTTTTTCAACCTTTCAACCTGGCCAGCGGAAGCCGGCTCCCCTGTTTTGAATATTACCCTCGACAAAAACGACGAGCAGCTGACCGGGCTGCTAACCGTGAACCTGACCGAAGCCGACTACGCGCCCACGGTTGAGAAGCAAATTAAAGAGTACACCAAGCGCGCCCAGGTGAAGGGTTTTCGGCCGGGCATGGTGCCGGTGGGCATGGTGCGCAAGATGTACGGCAAAGGCATTCTGGGCGAGGAAATCAACAAAATACTGGGCAAATCGGTGGACTCCTACATTAAGGAGAACAACATCAAGCTGCTCGGCGAGCCGCTGCCCGTGCCCAGCGACGTCGATTTCGATACGGCCAAGGATTTCTCCTTCCAGTTTGAGCTGGGCCTGCTGCCCAATTTCAGCCTGCCCGCCGACGGTACGCTGAAAGTAGAGCGCCACCAGGTAAGCCTCGACGACGAGACCCTGGCCCAAACCAACGAGCAAATTGCCCGGCAGTACGGCGAGACGACCAACCCCGAGGTTTCGGAGGCAGGCGACTACCTCTTCGGCAAGTTCAAGAAGGCTGATGAGGAAGGCGACGGCCGCACGGTGCTGCTGCCCATCAACAAGGTAACCGGCGACGCAGCTCCGTTCATCGGCCAAAAAGCCGGCGACGTGGTTACGTTCGACTTGCAGGCGGCTTTCAGCAACGACGCGGCTTCGATTTCGAATTTCTCGGGCCTGAGCAAGGAGGAAGCTGCCGCTGCTACCGGCAACTACACGCTGAGCGTGGAGAAAGTGAACCGCACGGCCGCTCCCGAAATGAACCAGGAGCTGTTCGACAAAGTATTCGGCCCCGAGGCTGTTGCTTCGCAGGAAGAATTCGATGCCAAAGTGCGCGAGACAATTCAGGCCAACTACGACCGCGAGAGCGACGGCGCGCTGAACACCAGCATTGTGGAAAACCTGGTGAACAACGTGGAAATCATGGTGCCCACGGAGTTCTTCAAGAAGTGGCTGGTGCGTGCCAACGAAGGCAAGCTGACCCCCGAGAAGGTGGAAGAGCATTACTCGGACTACGAAAAGGAGCTGAAGTGGAGCATGATTCGCAACAAGGTGGTGGAAGATGCCGGCCTGAAGGTGAGCGACGACGAAATTGTGAACCGCACCCTCGACAAAATCATGGGCCAGTTCAACATGCCGAATATGCCGGACGAGATGCGCGAGTCGATGCGCAGCTACGCCGACAGCTTCCTGAAGCAGGACAACGGCAAGAACTACGTGAACGAGTATGAGGCCATTCTGGCAGAGAAAGTACTCGAAAACCTGCGCGGCAAAGTTGTTGTTACGGACAAGCCCGTAACGGCCGAAGAATTCCGGACCCTGCACAGCTAAGCGCTGCACAGGCCTGATTTTGGAAAAGCCCTTACGGAAACGTAGGGGCTTTTTTGTTGGCATTCCGACAACATTCGCGTTCTTCGCTCGTCTTTCTCACCTCACCCGCGCAAGCTGAAGCATGCGCTACATTTCTCTCTCATGAATCCACTGCTGAATAAACAAGAGTTTCGCAAGTTTGCCGTGAAGGGCCAGGGGCTCAACGGCCTGGGCGTGGACCAGTACCTGAACCACATGGAAGGGGTGGTACGCCAGAATTTTACGGGCATGACCCGCTCGGTGATTGAGGAGCGCCCCACGCGCTTTGCCGAAATCGACGTGTTTTCGCGCCTGATTATGGACCGCATCGTGTTTCTGGGCACGGCCGTGGACGACTACGTGGCCAACATTCTGACGGCCCAGATGCTGTTTCTGGAGTCGGCCGATGCAAAAAAAGACATTCTGCTCTACATCAATTCGCCCGGCGGGTCGGTATATGCCGGCTTGGGCATTTATGACACTATGCAATACGTGAACCCCGACGTGGCCACGATTTGCACCGGCCTCGCGGCTTCGATGGGCGCGGTGCTGCTGGCCGGCGGTGCCGCCAACAAACGCTCGGCCCTCCCCCACGCCCGCGTCATGATTCACCAGCCGAGCGGTGGCGCACAGGGGCAGTCGTCGGATATTGAGATTACGGCCCGCGAAATCCTCAAGCTGAAGAAGGAGCTGTATGACATTTTGGCCCAGCACACCGGCAAAACCTACCAGGAAATTCATGACAACTCGGACCGCGACTACTGGATGCGGGCCGATGAAGCTAAGGAATATGGCTTGATTGACGAAGTATTGGAGAAGAAGAAAGCCTAATCACGGATGTAGCCGGATTTTTAGGATTTTGGAGAAGAATCCTTTGTTGATTAAAAGGCTCTTGCTGTTTTGGCAAGAGCCTTTTCTTTTAGTAGAAGGCCCCCATTGGCATTTTTCCTGTCTCATCAGGCGTTAGCGTTGTTGTATATTTGGGCCCGCTTGTTCAAAAGCCTGCCCTCCCACCCTACTCTAGTCCTCCCTCCGTGGCCGAAATATCCTGTTCCTTTTGCAATAAGAGTAAGCGCGAAGTCGCTGTCATGATTTCGGGCATTAATGCCCACATCTGCGAAAAATGCGTGGGCCAGGCCCAGCACATCCTAGACGAAGAAGCCAAAGCCCAGGATGCCGGCAACCAGCCCAAGTTCAACCTCATCAAGCCCCGCGCCATTAAGGAACACCTCGACCAGTACGTGGTGGGCCAGGACGAAGCCAAGCGCGTGATGGCCGTGGCGGTGTACAACCACTACAAGCGCCTGATGCAGAAGCCCACCGAGGACGAGGTGCAGATTGAAAAGTCGAACATCATCATGGTGGGCGAAACCGGGACCGGCAAGACCTTCCTGGCGCGCATGCTGGCCAAAATCCTGCAAGTGCCCTTCTGCATTGCCGATGCTACGGTGCTGACCGAGGCCGGCTACGTGGGCGAAGACGTGGAAAGCATCCTCACCCGCCTGCTGCAAGCGGCTGATTATAACCTCGAAGCCGCCGAGCGCGGCATCGTGTACATCGACGAAATCGACAAGATTGCCCGCAAGAGCGACAATCCCAGCATCACGCGCGACGTGAGCGGCGAGGGCGTACAGCAGGCCTTGCTGAAGCTGCTGGAAGGCACCAACATCAATGTGCCGCCCCAGGGGGGCCGCAAGCACCCCGAGCAAAAGATGATTTCGGTGAACACCGAGAACATCCTCTTTATCTGCGGCGGGGCCTTCTCGGGCCTCGACCGCATCATCAAGAGCCGCCTGAATACCAAGCCCATGGGCTTCGCCAAAACCAACCTGGAAGAGCAGGTCGACACGCAGAACTTCCTGCGCTACGTGTCGGCCCAGGACATCAAGAGCTTTGGCCTGATTCCGGAGCTGATTGGCCGCCTGCCCGTCCTCACCCACCTCAACCCACTCGACCGCAGTACGTTGCGCCTGATTCTGACCGAGCCTAAAAATTCGCTCGTGCGCCAGTACAAGCGCCTGTTTGGCATGGAGAACATTGAGCTCAGCTTCACGGAGGATGCGCTCGAGTACATTGTGGAGAAAGCCGACGAGTATCGCCTCGGTGCCCGTGGCCTGCGCTCCATCTGCGAGAGCATCATGACCGATGCCATGTTTGAGATGCCTTCCGATGCCGAGGCCGATGCCTTGCAGATTAACCTGAGCTACTGCCGCAGCAAGTTTGAGAAATCGCCGCTGCGGCACATGCGGGCGGCATAACCTCTCCCTAATCAGGAAACAAACCCTGTACAGATAGCCGCTTATACAGCTACAAGGATAATAAAAAGGCCCGCCAATTGGCGGGCCTTTTTGCTTTCGGGCGAAACCAAAGCCGGAGCGGAGGCCGCCCCGGCCGGCTACGTTATTCCACTACCATGCGCTGGATGCTGGGGGCGCGGCGGTCCGTCTGCACCATGAGCAGGTAGGTGCCGGCGGCCAGGCCGCTGGTGTTGAACTCGGTGGTGGTGCCGCTGAAAATGCGGGTACTCACCAGTTGGCCCAGTACATTGCGCAGGGTGAGGCTGGCCGAGGCGGCCGGCACGGCCAGGGTTACGTGCAGGGTGCCTTTGGCCACAATGGGGTTGGGCCACACGCTGAACTCGGTCTGGTTAGCATTGGCCGTAGCCGTGGCCGTGGTGAGTGTAAATACACGACCAGTAGTGCTGGAGCCGCCGGTAGTGGTCACGATTACATCGCCGGTGGTGGCCCCGGTGGCTACCGTGAACGTGATGGTCGTAGCATTCACCACCGTGAAGCCGGTAATGGCCACACCGTTCAGCGTGAGACCAGTGGCCCCGGTGAAGTTGGTACCCGTGATGGTAACCGTGGTGCCGACTGGCCCGTTGGCGGGGCTGAGGCCGGAAACCGCCGGCGCGGGCGGCACTACCGTGAACAGGAGCCCGTTGCTGACCCCGCCGCCCGTGGTAACCACGATGTTGCCGGTGGTAGCGGCAGCGGGCACGACTACCGTCATGCTCGTGGCGCTCACAACATTGAAAGTAGTAGCCGCGATGCCGTTGAAGGTAACCTTAGTGGCCCCGCCGAGGCCGGTACCCGTGATGGTAATTGTGGCACCTACCCGGCCGCTGGCCGGGGCCAGGCTGGTGATGGTGGGGACCGGCGTGGTTACCGTGAACAACACACCGTTGCTAAACACGCCGCCGTTGTACACCACCACGTTGCCGGTGGTGGCACCGTTGGGCACCTTAGCCAGGATGTTCTGGGCATCGACCACCGAGTAGGTGGCCGTGATGCCGTTGAAGGTTACACGGGTAGCGCCGGTGAAGTTGCTGCCCACAACCTGGGTGCTGGAAGCAATGGGACCGGTGTTGGGCGTGAGGCTGGTAATGACCGGCGTGGGCGGCGGCGTAACACAGGTAGTACGCAGGGTGAAGGCCCCCTTATCGGTTGCCAGAAAGCCGGTTACGAAAATGTAATAAGTGGTGCCGGCCAGCGTGGAGAACACCACCGTTGAGGCCGTGCCGCAGGTACCGTTCGTATCGTCGTTGCTGCCCACGCAGGTGTAGGCCCCGCAGCTACCCGAATAAATAAAGAGGGTCGTGTCGAAGTTGGTATCGGGGCTACAGGTAGTGGCGGTGATGCTGGCTCCCGTACCGACAATGGTATAGAAAACACCGCCGCCGCTGCTTGGAGTTTCGGCCCCGCAGGCAGCCGTGGGGTCGCCAGTGGCCGTAATGCCAATGGTGCTGCCAACAACAACCTGGCCGCAGGTAATGGCCAACGCATTCGCACACAAGTCGTTGGTAACAAATGGATTAGCCGAAAACGCTGTACCCCCAGGGGTAGTAACGGAGATGAGGCCAGTAGTAACACCGGCGGGCGCGGTTACCGTAAGCTGGGTCGTCGAAACCACCGTGAATGTGAGGGCATTGATGCCGTTGAACGACACGGCCGTGGCTCCGGTGAAGAAGTTGCCGGTTAGCGTAACGACGGCACCGGCTAAGCCGGCAACGGGCGTGAACGAAGTGATGGCCGGCGGCGGAATCACCGTAAAGTTCGTAGCGGAGGTGGCGGTGCCGGTGGGCGTGGCCAAGCTGATTGGGCCGGTAGTAGCGCCCGCAGGCACGGATGCCGTAATCTGAGTGGCCGAATTCACGGTGAACGTCGACGCGTAGGCTCCATTGAACTGGACGAGCGTAGCGCCGGTGAAGTCGGTGCCGGTGATTACCACGGTAGCCCCAATGGCACCCGTACTGGGCGTGAAGCTGGTGATAACGGGCGGGTTGCCCACCACGAATGAGGTAACCGAGGTGCCAGTACCCGTAGAGGCAACGATTGTGAGAAGCCCAGTGGTAGTGCCAGCGGCAACAATAGCCGTAATCTGGGTAGCCGAATTGACCACGAAGCTCGCGGCGGCCGTACCATTGAAGCTAACCGCCGTGCCGCCCGTGAAGTTGGTACCCGTGATAACCACCACCGTGCCGGCCAGGCCACCCGTGGGCGTGAAGCTGCTGATGGTGGGGCCGGGAACCGTAGCAATGGAGAAGTTGATGTTCGAGATATCGAAGAAGTAATTGTCGGCGGCTTCTATCATCACGCGGGCCGTGGTGGTGGCCACGTTGGGCACCGCTATCAACGCCGAGCCGTCGTTGGCCTCGTTGGTGGCCAATATAGTGGGGTAGGTCAGGCCACCGTCGGTGCTCAGGCGCAGGTTCACGAGGGAACAGCTTACGGGGGCGTTATTGGTGCCGGCCACGTTCCAGGTTACGGTTTGGGCGGTGCCGCCGGTCCAGGCTACGGCCGTGTTGGGGGCGGTTACCACGAAGGGGCCGGCGGTGCTGGTCACGTTCAGGTTCACGAGCGAGCTGAAGTTTACGCCGCCAATTACACCAGCTGGGCCGCTGTGCTCATCGCGGGCCGTGCAACGAAATTTCATGGTGCGCGTCACCGTGGGCAGCCGCTCGCCGATGAGGGTGGTGTTGGCCACCAGGTTGCTCAGGCGGGGGAAGTAGCGCGTGCTGGTAAGCGTGGGGTTGAACGAGCGGAACAGGGCCACGTTGTCGCCAGCCACCTGGGCGGTGGTTGGCGTACCGGTGCTACCCAGGTCGAGCTCTTCCCACGAATAGGTCAGGGCATCATTCTCCGCGTCGGTGGCCGTAGCCGTCAGCTTAAAGGGCGTGCCGATGGGCAGGGTTTTACCGCTGGCGGGAGCCGTTACCGTGGGAGCGGTATTGCCGGTGGTGGTATTAACGGCGCAGGTGGTGCCATCGATGAAGGCCCGCATCTGCTCATAGTTGCCGGTATGAAAAGTGGGGTCGGAGTTGGGCTGCAAGTCATTGGCCGAGCCGCAGATGCCCGCGTAAGCCATAATGGTGCTTCCCGAGCCCGGCTCCCAAGCCGTAGTAGCGTTGCGGTTGCCGCCCGCGCAGCTGCCCGCGTTGCCATTGAACGGGTGGTTACCAGCAAACTGGTGGCCCATTTCGTGGGCTACGTAGTCGATGTCGAACGAATCGCCCACGGGGCTGGGCGAACCCGTGACCCCGCCGGCCTTGCGGGCCGTGTTGCACACCACGCCGAGGTAGGCCACGCCGCCACCGCCCGTGCTCACCACGTGACCAATGTCGTAGTTGGCCGTCCCGATGATGCGGTCGACGTTGGTCTGGTTCTGGGTCAGCATGGCGCTACCGTTGCTGTTGGAATACGCAGGCGAAGGCTGAGTGCCGGTGCCGCTGAGAAAAACCAGCTGGTCGTTGTTAGCCACGAGCACCAGGCGCACGGCCAGTTCCTTCTCGTACACACCCACCACGCGGTTCACGGTGGCCACCTCGCCGGCTATTACGCCGGCCAAGGTGTTGCCTTTGGTCACGGCGTATTCGGGGGTGCAGGCCAGGGCCAGACGGTAGGTACGCAGCTGTGGACCACTCGAACGGCCCAGCGGGGAGGTACCCATCCAGGCAGCGAGGCGGCTCGCATCCGCCTTCAGGTCGGCAGCGCTGGGGGCAAACTCGCAGCTGGAAGCCGGGCCAGCAGCGGCCCGGTTCATGTCTTTGCGGTAGAAGCCGAGGTAATGCTGGGCATCGGTCCGGCTCACGGGGTCGATGTAGAAGCTGTTGCCGCCACTCGCGAGCACCTGGGCGTGAAAGCCCTGCGGCGAGAGGTCGAGGCGCACCGAAGCCGAGGCATCATCGAGGCCAATGCCGGCGTAGGTTTTAATGCTGGGGAAGCGGGCCGCCAGCGCGGGAGCCATCACCGGGGCCTCATGCAAGGCAAACCGGCCGGTGGTGCCGTCGGGCAGCGGCAGGGCCAGCACCAGCGGGGTCGTGCCCGCCTGGGTTTCGGTAGGGGCCGTGGTCAAGGCCGCCCGCAGGCCGGCTACGTCCAGCGTAAGGGCCTGCGAGTGGAACAAGGCGGCGGCCAGCGGCGAGGCCGCCGCAGCCGCGCGGGCCTCGTTGTCGGGGTGGAAAAACTGGGGGGCCCGCTGCTGGGCCTTTGCCCCCAGGGCCATCCCCAACCACAGAAGCATGGCACCACCGGCGCGTTTCAGTCCGGTAACAGACGTGGGAGGTGTTGCCGTGCGTTGGGTATCTGGACGGCACGTGTACTGTTTCGTCATATTCAAAATTAGATGGTTGAGTTACAAACAGTAAATCTAAGAAAAAAACTGTTTGGCAGCCAAGCCGTAAGCCCCAACACTCATACTTACAACCACCTCACCAACAGCAGTTTTCCAATAAAAATCAGCGTAAATCATAGCAACAAAATTTTATCGCCTTGATACAAGTAATTATCTCAAGAAATTATCTCACTTAGTCTTATGAATTTTTAGTATTATCTTCAATAATTTATAAATATAAGTATTTGAATTGCGTCAAGATATACCGACCTGACTCCGTCTCGCTAGGTACAATCCGACAGGCGCGCAGTCAGCCCCGCGATGGTGCAGTGCAAAGAGGCTCGATTGAACCCCAAACGCCATTCGAGAAGTCTCAATCTACCGGCCCTACAGCCGTTTCCCGATTGGTGTACGTGCCCCGGTCCGACGGCGGAGCCGTCCGACCGGTTGTCGTTTGCACCGCCTACGCCAGTCGTGCCGCCCTCGTGCCCACC
>JAYULN010000565.1:0-3515 GCA_043763525.1 Hymenobacter sp. | reverse complement strand
TCTCCACCATGTCGCCTACCTGCACGAAGGCCGGCGTATCGGGGCCGCTGCTGCGGTAGAACGTGCCAATCATGGGTGCTTTCAGCGGCTTGTAGCTTGCACTAGTCGTTTCGGCCGGGGCGGTCGCCGCCGCGGGGGCCGAAGCGCTGGGCGCCGCGGCGACCACCGGAGCCGGGGCAGGAGCCGCGACCGGCGCAGCTACGCTCATCACGTGCTTGGTAGTGGGGTCGCGCTGCACCGAGATTTTAAATTCCTCAGTTTCGATGTTGACCTTGTTCAAGCCCGATTTGGCGATAAAATCGAGCAGTTCCTGTAATTCTTTGGCTTTCATGGCAGCGTCCTTTTTGGGCGGGTTTGACATATTTACGAAGCGGTTGGTTGCGTGCTATCAGCTGTTAACTAACGGCTTAAGTGTTACTTCACGCGTTCGACGTAGCTGTAGTCGCTGGTCTTAATCCGGATTTTGGTATCCGTATCGATGAACAGCGGCACCTGGATGCGGGCTCCGGTTTCCACGGTGGCCGGCTTTAGCGTGTTGGTGGCGGTGTCGCCTTTCAGGCCGGGCTCGGTGTACGTTACCACCAGGTCGACGGTGGTGGGCAGCTCGGCCGTTAGCGGCAGCTCGGTTTCGGCGTGCATGAGGATGGTTACTTCCTGGCCTTCCTTCATCAGGTCGGCAAAGGGCAGCATGGCCTCGGGCAGTATCACCTGCTCGAAAGTCGCGTTATCCATGAAGTTGTAGCCGTAATCGTCTTTGTAGAGGAACTGGTGGGGGCGCTGCTCCACGCGGGCCGTTTCCACCTTCACGCCAGCGTTGAAGGTATTGTCGATGGTGCGGCCGGTTTTGATGTTGCGCATCTTCGTGCGTACAAAGGCCGGGCCTTTGCCGGGTTTCACGTGCTGAAACTCGGTGATGACATGCAGCTCGTTGTTGTAGTTAAGAACGAGGCCGTTGCGGAAGTCGGCGGTTGAAGCCATGTTTTGGGAATTAAAAATTATGAATTAAAAATTATGAATTGGAAAATGAAGTATGAGCTGCTAAAACAGCAATTCATAATTCATCATTTATAATTCATAATTTAAGAATCGTACGCCCATTTGATGTAGATGGAGCCCCAGGTGAAGCCGCCGCCAAAAGCCGCCAGCACAAGGTTGTCGCCGCGGTGCAGCTGCTTTTCGTAATCGGCCAGGCACAGCGGAATGGTGGCGTTGGTGGTGTTGCCGTAGCGGTCGATGTTGAGCATCACCTTTTCGGGGCCTACGCCCATGCGGTTGGCCGTGGCGTCGATAATGCGCTTGTTGGCCTGGTGGGGCACCAGCCAGGCCACGTCGTCGTTGCCGAGGTGGTTGCGCTCCATGACCTGGGCGGCCACGTCGGCCATGCTCTTCACGGCAAATTTGAACACCGTGGCACCTTCCTGATAAATGTAATGCTCCTTGTTATCCACGGTGGCGTGGGAGGGCGGGCGCCGGCTGCCGCCGGCTTTCTGGTGCAGATAGGCTTCGCCGCTGCCATCGGTGCGCAGCACGTGGTCGAGCAGGCCGAAGCCGTCGGTGTTGGGTTCGAGGAGCACGGCCCCGGCCCCGTCGCCAAACAGGATGCAGTTGGCGCGGTCGGTGTAGTCCACGATGGACGACATTTTATCGGCTCCCACCACAATCACCTTCTTATAAGTGCCCGCCTGAATGAACTGCGCGCCCGTGGCCAGCGCAAACAGGAAGCTGGAGCAAGCCGCGTTCACATCGTAGCTAAATGCCTTGGTGATGCCCACGCCGTTAGAAATGATGTTGGCCGTGGCCGGAAACAGCACGTCGGGGGTCGTGGTGGCGCAAATCAGCAGATCGATGTCCTCGGGGTTGGTGCCGGTTTTGTCGAGCAGCTGCTGCACGGCTTTGATGCCCATTACGGAGGTGCCCTGGTTCTCGCCTCTCAGCAGGCGGCGCTCGCGGATACCCGTTCGGGACAGAATCCACTCGTCGGTGGTATCGACTAGTTTTTCAAGCTCGGCATTGGTAAGCACGTAGTCGGGCACGTAAGCACCCACGCCGGTGATGGCAGCAGTAATCTTCATATGGGCAAAAGTAGGCGGGGCAAGCGAGATATGGGAGTTGGGGCCGGAACAGGCGGCTTGCCGGGCACCCAAGGTGCCGACAATGAGCCCACAAACGGCTAAAAAAAATCCGGCCGAAGCCGGAGTTTTTCCCCAGCCGAGGGCAGTAGTTAAGACTTAAAAGTAGCCTTTATTTGGTCGACAATGCCCGAGCCCGCCATATTGAAGCCCTGCACCAGCATGTTGCAGATGGCCAAAGCTGTGCTCCGGCCATGGCCGATAATGGCGTTATGGTTGATGCCGAGGATGGGCGAACCGCCCACGGCCTCGTAGTTGAACTTGTCGAAAAACGGGTCGTGCATCTGCTTATCGTCCATTATCTCATAAATGGATTCGGCCATTTTCAGCAGGATGTTGCCCGTAAAACCATCGCACACGATGACATCGGCCTTGTCGTTGAACATGTCGCGGCCTTCGATATTGCCCACGAAATGAACATGGGGATTCACCTTGAGCAGCTGGTACGCGGCCTGGGTGTTGGGCGTGCCCTTGCCTTCTTCCTCGCCCAGGTTCACGAGGCCCACCTTGGGCAGGGCAATGCCCAGTACGTATTGGGCATACAGCGAGCCGAGCTCGCCGAACTGCTCCAGCATTTCGGGCTTGCATTCGGCGTTGGCGCCCACGTCGAGCAGGATGCCGAAGCCGCCGTGCAGCTTGGGGACGAAGTTGGCAATGGCCGGGCGCATTACGCCCACCACGGCCTTTACAGTTAGCATCGAGCCCACGAGCATGGCCCCGGTATTACCAGCCGAGCAAAACGCGTCGACCTCGCCCGCGTGCAGCATCTTGTAGCCGACGGCGATGCTGGAATCCTGCTTTTGCTGGAACGCTTTGGCCGGGTGTTCGGCCATGTCGATAATCTGCGACGCGGCCACGAATTCGAGCGCGTTGCCAGCCGGGCCGGCAGCTTGTAGGAGCGGCCGCACGGCGTCTTCCTGGCCAATGAGGACGATGGTGGCCCGGCCGGCCAGTTGCTCGGCGGCCAGCAGGGCACCCGCCACGGCGGCTTGGGGGGCGAAATCGCCGCCCATTGCGTCGAGGGCTATTTTCATGAACGAGGTGTTTGGAAAGTCAGGGAGAAGGGAAGGCACCAAAAATCCGGCCCCGCTGGCTTAAAAAAGGAGCGAAGCCGGACCATAAGGTGCCGCGAAGTAACAACCTGACGCGCTATTCGTCGTCGCCGGAAGCGTCGGCGGCGGGCGCAGCGCTCACCTTCGCGTAGTTTTTGATGGCCAGCTGGCCGTTGTGGTACAGGTCGCCATCAACTACATACGCCTTGTGGCGCAGGTGCAGCTCGCCCGTGTTGGGGCACAAGGTAACGGCCTTCGGGGTCAGCTTGTAGTGCGTGCGACGCTTGTCGCGAACGGAGGAAGAGGTGCGGCGCTTAGGATGAGCCATGGTTTT
>JAYULN010000564.1:0-1366 GCA_043763525.1 Hymenobacter sp. | reverse complement strand
ATGAGGAATGAGGAATGAGGAATGAGGAATGAGGAAGTTCGGCCACCCTCGCTCATTTTCCAATTCCTCATTCTTCATTAAGCGCAGCGTAATTCCCAGCTCAGCGTTTCGATGGGGGCCGCGTGCAGGGCGGCGGCCAGCTCGATATCGTCTTTAAATTGCAGCTGGGTGAGCTCACTGGCTTCTACGCTAACCATCAGCACCTTGTAGCGAAATGGCCAGGGGCTGATGATGACCGGGCCGCCGGCTTTGGGCTGCGCCAGGGTGTGGATGGTGCCGTCGGGCCCGTGATGGATTTCGACGGCCCGGCCCATTTCCGGGATTTCGTGGCGGCAGAGGATGAGCGAGAGCCGGTCGCACCAGTGCAGCAGGTCGTAGGCTTGCTGGGCCTCCTTTTTGGTGATTTTGAGCGCCCGCCGCCACTGCTCCTGCCGGGCGTGCAGGTAGTCGAGGAAGGACGCAATTTCTGCCGACTGGCCCCGCAGGCCCTCATACAAGCAGCTCAGATGCAGGCTGGTGAGCAGGCTGCGCCAACGCCCCTGGAAGCGGGCAGCGGCCAGCACTCCGGCCGCCTGCTCCATCGAAAATTCCTTTTGGGTGAAGTTGGCCGGAGCCCCGGCGGCGGTGAGGCCGTGGTGGCCCCCGCGCCCGCGCCAGGCCTTCTGCTCGTCGTCGTGCTGGGCGATGGCGGCCAGCAGGCCCACCCAGCGGTCGGGCGGCAGCGTGGGCGGCCAGTGCCAGGCGAGTTGCGCGGCCAGCAGCGCGTGGGCCTGCTGGTAAATTATTTGCCAGCCGGCGGGCGTGGAGTTGACTATCATGGATGCATGGGCGAAACTGAGCGAAACAGGTTCTTCTCAACTGCAAAGGGCTCGGCGAGGTTGCGTACTATAAAATCACCGGCCAACCTCGCAGCCCACTCCCCGTACTTCGGCCATGCCCGCAACTCAGGGAAACAACCCGGCTCCCGGCAATCCCATGCCGCTCACCATCGCCCTGCCCGAGGGCCGCACCCTGGGCCTCACCCGCTACGGCAACCCCACGCACCGGGCGGTGGTGGTTCAGCACGGCTTCGGTTCCTCGGGTCTCGAATTGCCCGTCGATGCGGCGCTACTGGACCGCTTGCGGCTCCAGCTGCTGGCCCCCGACCGGCCCGGCGTGGGGCAGTCGAGCGTGTACCGGCCGCTCACGTTTCCGTCGTTTGCCGATGACGTGGTGGCCATGCTCGACGTGTTAGAGGCTGTTTAAGTTAGTGGCCTTCAAAAAAGCCTTCTGTTACCCCCAATCAGATACTTCAGGGGCAGCCGTTGCTGCAAACGGACCAACTTTCCGCCAAGCAGGTGCCAGCGGTTGGCTGGAAGACAGGCAA
>JAYULN010000563.1:0-3520 GCA_043763525.1 Hymenobacter sp. | reverse complement strand
AGGCGGATTTTAACTGCCATAAACCGTTGGGGTTTGGTGCGACGGAACTCGTCCGTCTGGTGAGATATCCAAAAATTTGGAGTGCAAAGGTAGCGTTTGTTCAGGGTATTAGCTAGGCTCGGCACGAAAAAGCCCTGACGATGAGGCCAGGGCTTTTTCAATTTTATTCAGAAGAGCTTTTCGTTATGCCGGTACGGCTACTCGCTTGGCCACTTTGCGCTTCAGCTTAATAACGCCCACTTTGTCCAGCGTCCAGATTATCGAGTAGGTGGGGTCAAGCTCCCACCACTTCACGCCGAAGTTGACGCGCATGGGCAGCTTGTGGTGGTTGTTCTGGAACAGCTCGCCGAAGGCCAGGAAATCCAGGGCCAGCGTGTTGCGGGATTTATCGTGGTTATCGAAGTTCTGGTAGCCGTACTTGTGGCCGCCCCAGTTCACGATGGCCCCGTGGATGGGGCCCATCAGGAAGTGAATGGGCAGCAGCAGGTACTGCCACCAAGCCGTGGCGAAGTTGATGTAGAACAGCACATAAGCCGTGCCCCAGCCGATGCGGGAATACACCGTGCCGCCGAAAGCTTCCAGCGACTTCCACTCCGGAATGTCGCCCTCGAAGCGCTTGGCCCCTTCGTGTTCGTTGTTCACGACATCGTTGTAAATCACCTTAGTCTTCCACATCATGTCGAACGCGTTGTTCGAAAAATGGGGGGAGTGCGGGTCCAGGGCCGTGTCGGAATAGGCGTGGTGCATGCGGTGCAGCAGCGCGTAGGCCCGCGGCGAGAGGAAGCTGCTGCCCTGGCAGATGTAGGTGAAGAGGAAGAAGAATTTCTCCCAAAACTTGTTCATCGTGAACATTTTGTGCGCCGCGTAGCGGTGCAGGTAAAATGTCTGGGTGAACAAGGACAGATAGTAGTGGGCAACGAAGAAAACGAGAATAGCCATAGCAGGGGTTAGCGTGAACTGCACGCACAAGCAAAAAGCCGACGGTAAGGTTCAGGGGGAGCAGTGCAAAATTACGGCCAGGGCGTGTGCAGAAGGATATTCCGGCATCAGAAGGCCATAATGTTGTATGTAGGGTCAATTAACACTTGTCAATTAACATATTAACAGTGGCTCGACATGCTACCGGCAAACCCGTTGAACGGCTATTGATTGCTACTTGTAAAAAGCGCGGGCGGCATCCCAGTGCGGCGCGTCGGGCAGGGGGGCCACGAAGGTCATCATCTCCTTCGTGACGGGGTGCTGCAATTGCAGCTGGCGGGCGTGCAGGGCAATGCTCACGTCGGGCAGGGGCGCGATGAAGCCGTACTTGACATCGCCCACGATGGGTGTGCCGAGGCCGGTGGCCAGCTGGGTCCGAATCTGGTGGGGGCGGCCGGTCACGGGGTTTATCTGGAGCAGGTAGCGGTTGTCGGCCATGCCCAGCAGCTCATACTTCAGCTCGGAGCGCAGGCCCTGGCTGTGGGTTGAGGGGTAGGCCTTGGTGACGTTGCGCACGGTGTCCTTCACCAGCCAATGCACCAGGGTGCCGGTTTCGGGCACGGGCGGGCGGCCGGTGAGGGCCCAATAGGTTTTAGTTATCTGCGAGTCGCGGAACATCTCGTTCAGGCGACTCAGCGCCTTGCTGGTTTTGGCCAGCACCACGATGCCCGATACCGGCCGGTCGATGCGGTGGCACACGCCCACGAAGGCCTCGCCGGGCTTCTTGTACTTGAAGCGCAGGTACTCGGCGGCTTTTTTGGAGAGGGGCTCGTCGCCGGTGGCGTCGCCCTGCACTAGCAGGCCGGCGGGCTTATTGATGACGAGAAGATGGTTGTCTTCAAACAGAATTTCTCTGCTTTCGGACCAGATGTTGGGACGATTCACGCGGCGGGGGCGGGCGGGATGTTGGGTTCGGCAGGAGCGGACCAGGGCCCCTCGTTGGGGGCTACCGCACGTCGTCAGACCACACTCACCGGGCGCTCCGCTCTTGCTTTGATGCGACGAAGATACGAAGCTGCGCGAGAGTGCCGCCGCCCGTGGTCAGGCCCCGGTGGGGGCGTCGGCCGAGCCGCCGGCGGGGTTGTACCAATCCACGTTGCGCGACAGGAACATGACGGCGGCCAGGACCACCACCAGGCCCAGGCTGCCCACGAGCAGGGCGTAATCCTGCAATTGCAGCACCACAAACAGGAATCCATACACCAAGGCCAGTACCCCGGCGGTGGCAGCGGTGAGCCGGCGCTGCCGGAAGCTGGCCGCCGCGTAGGCCGTCACCAGCCCCACAATCACCAGCGCCGAAAGCCCGTAGGCCGCATCAAACGGCATTTGCTCGGACAAGGCTAGCAGCAGCACGTAGAAAATAACCAAGGCCAACCCCACCAGAATGTACTGAAAAGGGTGAATGCGCCGGCGGTTCAGCACTTCGACAAAGAAGAAAATGAGGAACGTGAGCGTGAGCGGCAGCAGAGCATATTTGGCGGCGCGCATGGTTTTTTGGTACTCGTTCACGGGTACGAGCAGGCGCACCCCGAAGGTGGACGCGTCCACGTTGGGCCGGTCGCCGTCGGTGCGCCAGTGCTGCGGGTAGTTGCGGTTGAGATGCAGCACCCGCCAATCGGCGGTGAACTGCGCCGGCGTGATGGCGCGGTGGGCGGGCAGGAATGCGCCGATAAAGCTGGGGTCGGCCCAGGGCGCGCGCAGGTGCAGGGTGGTTTGGCGGCCCAGCGGGGCCACGAGCAGGCTGGTGCTGCCGTTCAGGTCGAGGTCGAAGGAAAAGGCGTGGCGGCGGGTGAGGGCCGCTTCGTTGGGCAGGGGCACGAGGGCATTCAGGCCGTTGGCAGCTTGGCCACTTGCAGCATTTTCGCCGTCTTCGCCCTGGTATTTGGAGTAGCGCTGCCGCTCGTTGATGACCGTGGTAACCTGCGTGGTGGCCGACGGGGCGGTACCCAGCGGCAGTACTTCGGCACTGGGCACGCCCGGCTCGAAGGAGCGGGCCTGGCCGTCCCAGCGCAGGGCCAGGCCGTTGCGAATGCCTTTCATATCGGAAATGCCCACGGCGACGAAGGCTTCGGACCAGCGCACTGCCGCCGGGGCCACGCCTAAGTCGGCCAGCGGGGGAGCCTGGAAAATGCCCTGAACGTGCAAGCCCGCCCGGTATACCACGGCTTCGTAGATGCCACGGTGGCGGCGTTCGGGGGCCAGGGTGCCGGTGGTGGCCAGCGTATCGGGTAGCAGGCTGAGGTAGCGGACGGTTTCGCTCACGTTGCCTTTCTCATCGGTGAGGCGGGCGGTGTAGGGCAGCACCAGCACGGGACCCAGCACGAGCTGAGCGTCGCCCCACTGGCTGCTGATGTCGGCCGTGGCCGCGTCGCGGTTGCCCGCCCGCTCCGTGATGAGGCCCTCCACCATGATCGACGGGACGAGCAGCAAGAGCAGCAGCACCGCAATGCTGAACAATTTCAGCGTAACCGAGCCGCTCATCCAGGCATTGAGGCGGTCGTAGGCAGTGAGGGGGGCGGACATGATAATAAGCTTATGAAGT
>JAYULN010000562.1:0-3521 GCA_043763525.1 Hymenobacter sp. | reverse complement strand
GGGCCGATTTTCGCCAACCTCGTGCTGGCCGACGAAATCAACCGCTCGCCGGCCAAGGTGCAGAGCGCCCTGCTCGAAGCCATGCAGGAAAAGCAGGTTACCATCGGCGAAATTACCTATCCGCTCGACCTGCCGTTTCTGGTGCTGGCCACCCAAAACCCGGTGGAGCAGGAGGGTACCTACCCGCTGCCCGAGGCTCAGGTCGACCGCTTCATGCTGAAGGTCCACGTCGATTACCTCAAAAAGGCCGATGAGCTGGAGGTAATGCGCCGCATGGCCAACCTCAGCTTCGTGGAAGACGTGCAGCCCGTGCTTACCAAGGCCGATATCTTCGGCATTCGCCAGCAAATCAACCAGGTGCAGATTTCCGATACGCTGGAGAAGTACCTCATCGAGCTGGTATTCGCCACCCGCCGCCCGGCCGACTACGACCTGCCCGAGTTTGCCCAAGCCGTGCAGTTTGGGGCCAGCCCGCGAGCCAGCATCGCCCTGCACCGGGCCTCCAAAGCCGTGGCCTACCTCGAAGGCCGCGACTACGTGCTGCCCGAAGATATCAAGGAAGTCGCTTCCGATGTGCTCAACCACCGCATCCTGCTCACCTACGAGGCCGAGGCCGACGGCATCCGCACCCAGGACTTGATTGAAGCCATTTTGCGCAAGGTGCCCATTAGCTAAGTCCCCGTCGCGGCACGGGCATAAAAAAAGGGCTGACCATGCGGTCAGCCCTTTTTTTATGCCCAGTGGGAGGGGTTATTCCACCACCACGCGCTTTACTACGAGGGCATCGCCGGTTTTTAGCTCCAGCGAGTACACGCCGGCCGCGAGGCGGCTCACGTCGAAAGCAATGTCGCCACCGGCGGCGGGTAGGTTCAGCTGGCGCGTCTGCACCACCTGGCCCAGCGCGTTGATGAGCTTGGCCGAGGCGGCGTGGAGGCTGCCAGCCGGCACGCTCAGCGTGAAGGCCTGGTGGGCGGGGTTGGGGTACAAGCCCACGGTAGCGGCCAGGGCCTCGTTGCGGGTAGCCGTAATCACAGCCAAGCGCAGGTTGTCGATGCCGAGGTCATCATCACCAAAGTCAGACGTAGCCTGGAAACGGATAACCGTAGTAGCCGACGTGCTGGCAATGGTCACCATTTTGGGCGCAAACGCGGTGCTGGTAGTAGCCGTTAGCGCTGGCGTAGCGCTGAACGTGGCCCCGCCATCGGTGCTTACCAACACTTCGAGCTTATCGGTGCCCGTGGGGTTGATGTAGTCGAAAGACAAGGTTTTCGTGCCCGCCGTGCCACTCAGGTTCACATAAAGGTCAAGGTTGCCTTGTGCGCCGGTTGGCCCTGCTCCGTAGGTATGGAAACGTGCCGAGTGCGCACCGGTGCTAAAGGCGGGCGTGTAGGCACCAGATGGCAAATAGCGCCAGTTGGCACTGGGGCCATTGTCTTCGCGGCGCCACGACCGGTCGCTCGTGCCAGGGTTGTTGCGCCAGTTGGCAGTAGGCAGGTCACTCACACCCAAGCCATTTACCCATGCTGCTTCAAAGCTTTCTGAGTAGGGCAGTGTAGCGTACGTAGCCGCTGGCGGCGTGCCGGTTGTGGTAACGGTGCCGCTTAACACAGCACCTGCCGAAGTGGCCGAGCACACGCTTTGTATTGTAACGAAATACGTGGTGCCGGGCAGCAGGCCGTTAATAGTGACGGGTGAAGCCGTGGGAGCAGGAGTTACTGTGGTAACAGTGCCGCCAGTGCTGTAAGTTACGTTGTAGCTGGTGTTGCCAGCGCCAGGGGTGAATGCAATTTGTGCCGTCGTATTCGTGGCACTCAAAGAAGCTGCCGTGATGTCGGCGCATACAGCGCCAGGCTGGAAGCGGTAGGTGCGGCCGGCATCCGGCAGAAAGGTCTGGCGTACGTTATGGCCATTGCCAGCAGCTGGGCCTAAATAGGGACCTGTGAAGAATAAAGTAGTGGACCATGCGGTCGACGATGCCTTGGTAGCCAGCACCGATTCTGCCGAGGTTGAGCCTTTGATACCAACGGCCACGTACTTGGCTGCTGCGGTACCCGTGCCCGCCGTGGCGGCCCCGTACACAAACTCAATATTGTTGGAGGTTTCGTAGAGATTGACTTGAAAAGAAATGTTGGCGAGCTGCGTGCTCAGAACCGCAGGATTGGTAGCCGACGTGGCCTGTGGTTTATCGGACACGTTCTTCCACTGAATGGTGCAAACCCGATTGGGAGCCGTGCCAGTGGTGATGACTCGGTATTCGGCCGCCCCGGCCGAGCCAGAGCTGAGGTCGATGTTGAAGGGGGCAATCAGGTTGACATCGGCTGCGTTGGAACCGGAAATAGGGCCGGTTTGGGGCGCTTGGGCGTAGGCCGGAAAGGCGGCTGCCGCCGATGGCGCGGCGCTGCCCAGTCGAATCAATCCGTTGGTGTTCAGTACGAATTGCGTGAATGAGGTGCCATTGTAGCTAAAGCTGAAGCCAATGGCCTGGGCCGCCGAGTTGTCGTCGTCGGTATTAGCGGTTGCAATGACGGTGCCAGTAGTACCCAGGTCGGTGTACGTTCCGGGCGTAGCCGGATTGGTGGCATTGCCGGGCAGGTAATTGAAGGTTTGCGCCTGGGCGGCTATTGGCAGCAGCGGCAGTAATGCTACCGGTAACCATCGACCGGCGCTTTTCAGCCGGTTCTGTAAGGATGTTAACATGAGAAAACGAGGAAAAGTGGGAAATAGAAAAAGAAAAAATGAGTGAAACAACAGGGTTCGACCCTGCTACCGTCCCAAATAAAAGTTCGGAACGTGCTGCCAAATTACAACACTTGTTCATACTGTAAGCGAAATGGTATCATTCATCAACGGTTATGGACACTATCGAGCTGCTAGAGTTGCGGCCATTTGCAGCAGCGCGGCTGTATTGGCCGCCGCGTCGCAGCCCGCCACGGGCACGAAGGTGCGGGCGGGCTCGCCGGGGCGCTGGGCCAGGCCGTAGGTGTAAGTCTTGTCGTAGTAATCGAGCACCAGCTCCACCATTAGCGGGAAGTTGCCAGCAGCCACGGCGGCCTGGGCTTGCTGGGTGGCCAGGCCGCCCAGGCGCTTGTGCAGCCGCTCAATGGCGGCTACTAGTTCCGTGGGGTCTTCGGCCCCGTACTCGGCGGCTAGTTTGGCCACGCGGGCGGCGCGGGGCACTTCCAGCACCCAGCGCGGCGAGGTGCGCAGCTGCTCAAACAAGGCGGGCGGAATGGTGAGCCGGCCAATCTGCCGGCTTTCGTCTTCTACCCACACGGGCGCGGTGGTGGGCAGGGCGGCCAGGGCAGCGGCCAGGTTGTTCTCGAACTGCTCCTGGGTGGACTGGGCCGGCTGCCCAATGGCCCCGAAGGCCGAGCCCTTATGATTGGCCAAGCCTTCGAGGTCGAGCACCGGCTGGTGGTGGGGCGCGGCGGCCAATTGGTTCAGCACGTCGGTTTTGCCGCTGCCGGTGAGGCCGCCCAGCACCCGCCACTCGCGCGGCGTATCAAACGAGGCCAGCACCG
>JAYULN010000561.1:0-1371 GCA_043763525.1 Hymenobacter sp. | reverse complement strand
AGCTGACCGTGCTCGACGACCGCCCCGACCTGCCCACGCTGGCCGCCAACGGCGCGGCCCACCACCAGCGCGTTATCAACTATGAAAACGTGGCCGCCGAAATCCCCGCCGGGCCGCACCAGTACGTGGTGGTGATGACCGTGGGCTACCGCACCGATGCCGTGGTGCTGCACCAGCTGCTGGCACGGCACTACCGCTACCTCGGCGTGATGGGCAGCGCCGCGAAAGTAGCCGAGCTGCGGCGCGGCCTGCGGGAAGCGGGCTTTTCGGAAGAAGCAATTGCCCGCCTGCGCGGGCCTATTGGCCTGCCCATCAATAGCCAAACCCCCGAAGAAATTGCCATCAGTATCGCGGCCGAGCTGATTTTGGTGCGGCACGGAATGTAGCGCGGACTCTGAGAGTCCGCGCAGGAACGACACCTGAACGACGCTATTCGCGGACTCTCAAAGTCCGCGCTACACTCCTTACCGGTCGGTTTCACTGGGTTCGATGTGCGGCACGTTGCCGTTGGCAAACTCTTCGGTGAATACGCGGTAGCGGTCCAGAATGGAGCGCACGGAGCGGCGGAGCACGACTTCGCCCATGGGGCCTTCGGGCACGGTCACACCCGAGGCGTAGCCGTTCCACACGGCGCGGTTGGTTTTCACGTCGATGAGGGTAACGAGGAGCGTGCCTTCGGCCAGCAGCAGGCGCACGGGCTGGTAGCCCTGGCGGTCCTCTTTGGGGGTATCGTCGCTTTCCTCGATGTTGCGCTTTATCCACTGGCTGAGGTCTTCCTGCACGAAGCCGTGGAAGTTCATGTCGCCCTCGTACACCCGGAAATTCACCAGCATGTCGGGCCGGCGGCGGGCCAGGCGGTAGCCCTGGGCCAGCAGGCGCTGCTGAATGGCCTCGCGCAGGGACCGGCCCAGGCGGCTGCTGTCGGCGGTGAGGCCGTTGCCAGTCACAAAATCATACGTGTGGTAATGCCGAAAATTGCCCCGGTAGCTGTAGTCCGATTCCACGCGTGCCTCGCGGGTGGTCATGCAGCCGGCCAGGACCACCCCGGCAAGCACCAATAGCATAGTCGTGGATTTCATACCGGCAGGGCGTTTGGTTTAGGGGATAATCAAGATACGAAGGATAAGGCACTTATGCCAACGCCTGGTCACCCCGCAACGTCCCATTGAGCTTGCCCGTCGGGCGGTACGCACCTGTCATGCGGAGGCACGAAGCATCCTATCACGCTCGCCCGGTTCGTACGCCGGTTCGTACGCCGGTTCGTACGCCGGTTCGTACGCCGGTTCGTGCGCCGGTTCGTGCGCCGGTTCGTGCGCCGGTTCGTGCGCCGGTTCGTGCGCCGGTTCGTGCGCCGGTTCGTGCGCCGGTTCG
>JAYULN010000560.1:0-19965 GCA_043763525.1 Hymenobacter sp. | reverse complement strand
CCCAACTGGCGCACGCCCGCGCCCTACCTGTTGGCGTTGCTCCAGATGCACCTCTACACCGGCCTGTTCATCACGGCGCACGATGCCATGCACGGCGTAGTGAGCCCGCACAAGCGCCTGAACAATGCCCTGGGCACGCTGGCCGCCGGCTTGTTTGCCTACAATTGGTTTGCCGGGCAGCTGCCCAAGCACCACGCGCACCATCGGCACGTAGGTACCCAGGACGACCCCGATTTTCACGACGGCCGGCACCCCGGCTTCCTGCCCTGGTTCCTGCGCTTTGCCTGGAACTACGTAACATGGTGGCAGCTACTGCTGATGGCCGCGACTTACAACGTGCTGAAGCTGTATTTCCCGCAGGCCAATGTTATTGCCTTCTGGATGGTGCCGGCCGTGCTGGCCACGCTCCAGCTGTTTTTCTTCGGCACTTACCTGCCGCACCGGGGCGAGCACGCCCCCGACAACCTGCACAAGGCCCGCAGCCAGTTTCGGCACCACTTGTGGGCATTTGTGAGCTGCTATTTCTTCGGCTACCACTACGAGCACCACGACCAGCCTTACCTGCCCTGGTGGCGCTTGTGGCAAACGAAAAACTGACCACGGATTGGCGCGGATTTCAGCGGATTTCACGGATTTTGTAGTTGATTTCCGCTTGCTTCGAAATCAAAAAAGGCTTGCCATCTGGCAAGCCTTTTTTGATGTGCTTTAGCGTCCACAAAATCCGTGAAACCCGCTAAAATCCGCGCTAATCCGTGGTCCTTAGTGGCTGGCGTTGGTCTTCTTGCAGCAGTCCGGCAGGCGGTTGTAGGCGCGGGCATCGGCGGTGAGCTCGTCGGCATCGTAGCCGGTTTTTTGCACGGCGACGCGCAGGGCGGCGGGTGTGGTTTTATCGGCGCGGTAGGTTACGGTGAGGACTTTGCTGGGCACGTCGAGCGACGCGCTTTGCACACCTTTTTCGTAGGCCAGGCTTTTCTCGATACGGGCTTTGCACATGTCGCACACGGCCGAGGTTTTGAATTGGGCGGTGGCGGTGCCGTTGGTAGCGGCCTGCACGGCGGCCGGAGCGGTTTGAGCGGGAGTAGTCTGAGCTTGCGCGGTGGCGGCGAGGCCCATGAGGGCAAATGCGAGGAGGAATTTCATGATTGAGATTGAAGAGACGATGTAGTAACGGCAGCACAACAAAATTGCTGCCGGAAAAAGCGGCAATTGGCTATTCGATGCGGTAGCGCAGGCCCGCGTACGTCAGGCGGCCATATACCGGCCCCCACGTCATGGCCGCGTCGAAGGTGGGCCCGAAGGGGTTGGCGGCCCCCTCAATGGGGTTGGGCTGGCGGTAGTTGGTTAGGTTCTCCACGCCCGCATACACTTCGAGCCGCTTGAAGGCGCGGGTGAGCTGGGTATTGAGCAGGGCGTAGCGCGGGGCGGTTTCGGGCGTGAATTCCTGGCCGGTACCGTGCAGCAGGTGGCTGGGCGACACAATGTGCGCCACCGGCCGTTGCCCGAACCACTGCACCGTGAAATCGGCCCGCCACTTATCGAAAGCGCTGGCGTAGCCCAGGTTGAGGAAGGCGCGGTGGGCCGGAGTGAGGGGCTTGGGCAGCAGTTGGGTATCGTAGGTGGTACGCACGTCGAGGTATTTGTAAGCGCCCTTCACTTGCAGCCCTTTCAGTGGCTCCAACTGTAGCTCACCTTGCAGGCTGCGAGCGAAGGACCGGCCGCCGGGTGCGAGGTTGTTGATGACAACGAGGCCGGGGGCCGAGTACATATCGGCCACCACCTGATTATCAAACTCGGTGTGGTAGTAGTCGAGGATAAACGTGGCCGGCCGGCCCAGCGCCGTGAAGTACTGCGTGGCGCTGCCGCCCAGGTTCCAGGCCCGCTCGGGCCGCAGGTTGGGGTCGATAAGGACCTCGCGGGCGCTGGCCAGCACGGCGGCATTGTCGGCAATGGGGTTGGCCACGCGGAAGCCCCGGCCGGCGGCCAGGCGCATCACCGTGTTTTTGGCCACATCATACTTCAGGTTGAGGCGGGGCGTGAGCTGCCAGCCGTAGAGGTTGTGGCGGTCGGCACGCAGGCCGGCCACCATGGTCAGGTTGCGGCTGTTCTGGTAGGTGTATTCGGCAAAAGCGCCGGGCACCAGCTCGCGGCGGGTGCGGTGCTGGCGGGCCTCGGCCTGGGCGGGCGTTTCGGTGAGGTAGGTGCGGCCATCGCTCAGGCGCTCGTCGTAGTTGTCGTACAAAAAGCTCAGGCCAGTGCGGTACACGTGGGCCGTGTTGCCCAGCGCGCTCTGGAACAAAAGCGTAGCCTGCCCGGTGCGCTGGCTGCCGTCGTAGGCCCGCGAGGTGCGGTTGCTCACGAGGTAGGGTGGCAGGCTGGGGGCGTGGTTGGTGTGGTAGGTATCGTAGCCGAAGGAATACCGCGAGGTGAATTCGTGGCTGGTACCGCTCAGGAGCAGGCCCAGGCTCTGGAAGGGGCGCGAGGGCCAGGTGTAGGACGTTTTGGCGTAGCCGGTGTAGCGCGTCGTGGCTTGCGCGGTGCCGTAGTTTTGGGTGAACGCCGCCTCGCCCGTGTCGCGGAAATCGAGCTGCCCGCCCTGGCGGGTTTCGCGCAGCGTGCCCAGGCCCACCTCACTCACGATGTCGTGGCCCGAGCGGTACTTCCACTTATTGAAAGCGTTGAACTGGGTGGCCAGCGGCAAGTCGAGGAAACCATCTTTGTTGCGGTCGACGCGCGCGCCCAGGTGGTCGGTGTGCAGCAGCAGCACGGTGCTCCATTTCGGGTTGATGCGAGCCGAGGCATTCAGGTTGACGTCAAATTTGCCGAGGTCGTTGGCGTAGGCGTTGAATAGCAGCTGGTCGGTCTTTTCGGGCTCCTTCAGCTTCACGTTCACCTGGCCCGAAATGGCCTCGTAGCCGTTCACCACCGAGCCCGTGCCCTTGATGATTTCAATGTTCTCAATCCACGGCCCGGCCAGGTAGCCGAGCCGGTAGGGGGCGGCCAGTCCGCGCAGGGCGGGTTGGTTGTCCACGGTCAGCAGCGAGTAGCTGCCATCGAGCCCGAGCAGCTGAATCTGCTTGGCCCCCGACACCGCGTCGGAAGTCGTGACTTCCACCGAAGCATTGGTTTCAAAGCTCTCGGCTAGGTTGCAGCAGGCCGATTTGGTGAGGTCGCGGCCCGAAATCAGCTGCACGTTGGCCGGCGTGAGGGAGGAGTAGGCCGGGGCGCGGTCCGTCACCACCACCTCGCCCAGCTCCTGGCCGGCCCGCAGCGCCACCCGCAGGTAGGGCGCGCCGGTGGCGGGCACGGCCAGCGTATCGGGTCGGTAGCCCAGGGCCTGCACCACCAGCCGCGAGGCCGCCCGCGCCGGCCGCACCAGCACGAAGCGGCCCTGGTCATCCGAAGTTGTGGTAATTACTGGCGCGTTCGCGTCGGCCGCATCAAAAAGCCAGCGTAATACCGCGCCGGGCAGGGGAGTGGCCTTGCCGGCCTCCGTCACCTCGCCGCGAACCGGGGCAATAGCCGTCGACTGCGCGACGGCCTGGCCCGGCCGCAATTCCAGCAACGCCAGCGCCGCGAGCGGAAACAGCGGGAGTTTCCCGCATGAAAGTTTCATGTCATGTGTGAGTTAGGGGTTTCTGAAAATCGCGCCGCCTTCAAGTAGCAGTACGCACCTTGTAGCTGCTCAAGCAGCCCAAGGCCTCATTCAGAAAATCCCTAAACCACCAGCGTGCAGGCAAATGCCAGCAACCCCCGCCCGCCACGCGGCGGGGGCGACGAATCGGCCGCGAACCAGCGTGGGCCGCTGCCGGTAACTGTTGCTGCCACGGCGACCATTGGCCAGGCCAAATCCGGGGTAGCTACTGCCAGCAGCTGGGCCGGCACCAGCCCTTTCGCCGCCAGCTCATGCACCGGCAACGACAGCTTGTGCAGGTGCTGGCTGAAATCGCAGCAATTATCCTTGGCCGTGGGGGTGGTGGGGGCCAGCTCGCCCATGCAGCCGCGCAACTCGGCCCGGCCCGTTACCGATACCGCCACCGTGGTGCTCCCGCTCATGCGGCAGGTCAGGCGCTGCACCGTGAGGCCCACCGAAGTGGTGAGCACCAGCACGGCCAGCACCAGGCTGACGAGACGACGGAACAAGGGATGGCGAACCATTGCAAGAGCAAAGATACGGCTCCGCCGCGAGGTTGCCCGTGCGGAATCCGGGCCGGGCAGGTGCAAAATCTGGCAACCGATGCAGCGTCCACGGTATATCAGCTACGAAACCCTACTGGCGTGTCCAAATGTCAATCATAGCGTTGCCTAAAGCCTCAAAAAACCGGCTTTAGGATGCTTTCAGGGCAATATTGGATTTGTGGTAAGAAATGGTAAATCGTGGTTGATTTCTGGCGGCCTTCCCGTACATTTGCCAATACCGCTCCGTCTCCTTCCGGCGGCCTGTGCCCATGAACCTGTTGTCCGGCGAATACGAATGCAAGCTCGACCCCAAGGGGCGGCTGGTGTTGCCGGCCAAAGTGAAGGGCAACCTGCCCGAGCAGTCGGGCAACCAGCTGGTGCTGGTGCGCGGCTTCGAGCCCTGCCTGGTGCTGTACCCGCAGGCCGCCTGGCGCGTTATTCACGAAAAGGTGATGGCGCTGGATGAGTTCAACGAGGAGTACCGGCAGTTCCAGCGGAATTTTTTCCGGGGCATGACGGAGGTGGAGCTCGACAGCATCAATCGGTTTATGCTGCCACGCAGCATGTTACGCTACGCCGGCATCGAGAAGGAGGCCATCATCGTGGGCCTGGGCAACCGCTGCGAAATCTGGGAACCGGCCCGCTACGACGAGTTCCTAATCAAAGACCAGCAGAGCTTTAGCAAGCTGGCCCAGAAGTTTTTATCCGTTGAAACCCCGCCGCTCGGCGGCCTGCCCGTATGAGCCCGACCGAATACGATAACGACCAGGCCTACCACCGCCCCGTGATGCTGGCCCAGTGCCTGGCCGCCCTCGACCTGCAACCCGGTGGCCGCTACGTCGATGTCACCTTCGGGGGCGGCGGCCACTCGGCCCGCATCCTCGAAAAACTCACCACCGGCCACCTCTACAGCTTCGACCAGGACGCGGACGCGGAGGCCGAATCCGAGAAGCTGGCTTGCCCCCAGTTCACCTTTATAAAGGCCAACTTTAGGGATTTAACGGCTGAATTACAGGGTCTTGGTGCATTGCCCGTGGATAGTCTGCTGGCCGATTTGGGCGTGAGCTCGCACCAGTTCGACACGCCGGAACGGGGCTTCTCCACGCGCTTCGACGGGCCGCTCGATATGCGGATGGACCCCGACGGCCCGCTCACGGCCGCCGATATTCTCAACGAATACAAGGAGGCCGACCTGCACCGCATTTTCGGCATGTACGGCGAGGTGACCAACGCCCGCACCCTGGCCCAAACCGTGGGCGCGGCCCGCCGGGGCCGCCGCCTCGAAACCATTGCTGAGCTTAAAGACGCTATTAAGCCCTGCACCCCGCGCGGCAAGGAGAACAAGTACCTAGCCCAAGTATTTCAGGCTCTGCGTATTGAGGTGAACCAGGAAATGCAGGCCTTGCAGGAAATGCTGCTGCAAACGGCCGAGGTGCTCCGGCCCGGCGGCCGGCTGGTGGTGATGAGCTACCACTCGCTGGAAGACCGGCTGGTGAAAAATTTTATTGCCAAGGGCAAGTTTTTCGGCAACGTCGAAAAAGACTTCTTTGGCAATGAAAGCAAGCCCTTTGAGGCCGTGAACCGAAAGCCCGAAGAGGCCGCAGCCGCCGAAGTCGCGCTGAACAGCCGCGCCCGCAGTGCTAAATTGCGGGTTGCAATCCGAACCGAACAATAAGCCGCTCGCCATGGCCCAGTCCTCCTTATCACCTGCTGATTTTGGCCTTTCGGCCCTGGCTGCCGGCCTGCTGGGGCGTGGTGGACCGGGCGGCGAATTAGGCGATAATCGTCAGGCTGCCACGTCGTCCACTTTTCAAAATTTAGCGTAGGCATGGCCGAAAACCTGCTCCGACCCACCGATAGTCCGCGCCGCGCCAACGTGCCGCGTGAAATGCCCCCGCCGCCCCCGCCGGTGCTGCCCGAGCCCGTGGCAGTAGCCCTGCCGGAGCCCGCGCCCGCGCCGGCCCCGCCCAAGCGCCCACGCAAGCAGCCTGCTGAACCCGTGGCCGACACCCGCCCCCGCAGCGGCTGGAGTCTGTTTTCGCTGCTCGACCGCATGACCAGCGTCGACGGGCTGTTTCGGGAAGGGCTGCCGGTGCGGTTCCTGCCGCACATGCTGTTCATCATGCTGCTCGTGCTGCTCTACATCGGCAACACGCACTACGGCAACCGCATGAACCGCAACATTCAGCGCCTCAAGCAGGAAACCGAAGACCTGCGCGCCGACTATACGACTCTGAAATCGGACTACATGGAGGCCAGCAAGCAGAGCGAGGTGGCCCGCAAAGTGGCCGCTTTTGGTCTGGTCGAAAGCTCCTCGCCACCCTTCCGCATCACCGTGCCCACCGGCCACCTCGACGCAGCCGAGCTGGAGTTAATGCCCGTGCTCACGGCCGACACGCTGGCCGCCCGGGCCGCTCGCGACTCGGCCGCCGCGCAGCGCAACGACGTATTGGCGGACCGCCGCAACCTGGCGGCGGGCACCGACGTGGACAGCGGCCCCGAAATCATTGCTCCGCCCCAGGCCCTGAACGGTGATTCGATGGGCAGCGCCGCCCCGACGCAGCCAGCGGCAGCTCCCAAGCCGACGCGGCACACTAAGCCCGACCATAAGAATACGGTACAAAAAAGTACAACCGCGCACAAGAGCAAGCAAGCAGTTAAGCAGGGCGTTAAGGCCCATTCCCGATGAAAGGTAGCGTTAAGAAGTCCATTGTTACCCGGGTGCGGCTGGCTTTTTTGGGGGTCGCCGTGTTTTCGGGAGCCATTTTTTGGAAAGCCACTAAAATTCAGTTTCAGGAGGGTAGTAAGTGGCGTGCGTTGGAGCAGGAGCGTCGTATCAGCTACCAGACGGTGCCGGCTACGCGGGGTAATATTTACTCTGATAATGAGAGTATTATGGCAACCTCGCTGCCCTTTTACCGGGTGGCCTGGGACCCCGGCGTGGTGGAGGACGGCGTATTCCGAACCGGCGTAGACTCGCTGGCATGGCATCTGTCGCACTTTTTTGGCGACCGCAGCGTGCAGGAATACCGTCGCCGCCTGGTGAATGCCCACAGCGCCAAGGAGCCGGCCCTGCGCTATATCCGCCTCAACTCGCGCCAAATTAACTTTCAGGAGAAGAAGCAGATGGCGGCCTGGCCCGTTTTCCGCGAAAAGCGGAACCGGGGCGGGGCCATTTTTGAGAAAGTCGACAAGCGCTTCCGGCCGTTTGGCGGCCTGGCGCAGCGCACCATTGGCTTTGTGAACGAGGACAAGCACGGCGCGGGCCTGGAGTACACGTTCGAACAAAGCCTGGCCGGTAAGTCGGGCGAGGCGCTGTTTGAGCGCGTGCCGGGCGGCGTGAAACCCGTGTACGACGGCACCGAAACAAAGCCCCTGCCCGGCTACGACGTGAAAACGACGCTCGATATCAACCTGCAGGACGTGGCCGAAAATGCCCTCTACAAATCGTTGGTCGACAACAACGCCCAGTACGGCTGCGTGATTTTGATGGAAGTGGCGACCGGCGAAATCAAGGCCGTGGCCAACCTGGGCAAGGCTTCGGACGATACTTATAAGGAGGACTACAACTACGCCTTCGCCGACCAGGGCCGCACCGAGCCAGGTTCCACCTTCAAACTGGCCTCGATGATGGCCCTGTTTGAGGCGCGGCCCGACCTGAAGCTGGATGACATGGTGGACACCGGCAACGGCCGCATGTACGTGGGTGGGGCCGTGAAATCGGACTCGCACGCCTACGGCCGCATCACGGTGCAGCAGGTTTTTGAGAAGTCGAGCAACATCGGCGTGGCCAAGCTGGTCGACAAGTACTTCGCCGGCAACCCCACCGAATACACCGACTACCTCAAGAAGTTTGGCCTCGATAAGCCCCTGGGCTTCCAGATGGCCGGCGAGGCCCGACCCTACGTGAAGGACCCTCGCGACCGCAGCTGGAGCCGCACCTCGCTCACCACCATGAGCATCGGCTACGAGCTGAAGCTGGCACCCCTGCAAACGCTGGCTTTCTACAACGCCGTGGCCAACGGCGGTGTGAAAGTGCAGCCCATGATTGTGCGCGAAATCAAGCAGGCCGACCAGGTGCTGCTCCGCAACGAACCCAAGGTGCTGAACCCCAAAATTTGCTCCGATGCCACGCTGGCCAAGGTGAAGGCCATGATGGAAGGCGTGGTGCTGGAAGGCACGGCCCGCGGCATTCGGCCCAAAGACTACAGCATTGCCGGCAAAACCGGCACCGCCTGGAAGTTCAAAAACGGCCAATACACCAAAACGTATTCGACCAGCTTCGTGGGCTATTTCCCGGCCGACAAGCCCAAGTACAGCTGCATTGTGGTGGTCGATTCGCCCCGCAATGGCCGCATTTACGGGGCCGACGTGGCCGCGCCGGTGTTTCGCGAGGTGGCCGATAAGTGCATGGCCCGCGACCTGCTGAGCCAGCGCCCCCTGCTGGCCAAGGCCCGCCTGAACAAGAGCCACGTGCCGCTGGTGCGGGCTGGCATGCAGGACGAACTGGCCCTGGTGTGCCAGAAGCTGGGCCTGGCTGGCAAAACCCAGGCTACCGGCGGCGAGGAGTGGGTGCGTGCCGCGTCCGATACGGCCTTCCACGCCCGCACGGTGGCGCTGGTTATCAACCCGGTGCGGCCGGGCCGGGTGCCCGAAGTGCGCGGCCTCTCGCTACGCGATGCTTTGTACCTGCTTGAGAACCGGGGCCTGCACGTGCGGGCCGTGGGCTCGGGCCGGGTGCGCGAGCAGTCGCTGAACGTGGGCGAACCCATCAAGCGCGGCACCGTCATCACCCTTACCTTAGTAGAAGCCGGCCCGCGCCTGACCGCGCCCACCGCCCTGCCCGAACCCGAGCACACCGACCTCGCCGAAAACAAGCTGCTGGTGCCGGTGGATATGGAGCCCGCCAAAGCCCGCAAATCGTTCGCCAACGGCGAGAAGGCCAAGGTGATGGCCGAAGTACCCGAACGGTCGGCCGGCGTGAAGCCCAACGCGAAGGCCCCTAAACCGGCCGCCACCACCAGCGCTGCCAAGCCAGCGGCTACGGGTGCCGCCACAGCTGCTTCGAAGCCAACCAACAAAGCCAAAGCGGCCCCCCATCAACCTGCTTCAAATAAGAACCCCAGGAAGCCTGCCCCGGCTAAGTCTGCGGTGCGTCGCGTCTGAAAAAGTTAAAAGCACCGGTTAAGTAGGTAGCCAGTATTAAGTAGTCGGACATGAAAGTGCTGTCAATCAAGATTTAACATTGGGTCTGACTACCGAATGCTTATGTTCGACTACTTAAAAGTTGAAAAAGCACAATGCTCAAACACAATGCTCAAACTCTTAACTCCTGACTTTTAACTCATAACTCCCTCCATGATTTCCCTGCCGCTCTTTTCCCTGCTCACCGACGTAACCGTGCTGGCCCAGCACGGCCCCACCGACGTGCCCATCGCCGGCCTTACGCTCGACTCGCGCGAGGCGGCCCCCGGCGTGGCGTTTTGCGCCCTGCGCGGCACCGCTACTGACGGCCACAAGTACATCGAAACCGCCGTAGGGCAGGGCTTGGCCGCCGTTGTCTGCGAAGAGCTGCCCGCCACGCTGAACCCCGCCACGGCTTATGTGCTGGTGCCGGACAGCGCCGAGGCCCTGGGCCACATGGCGGCCGCGTTCCACGGGCATCCGTCGCGGCAATTGCAGCTCATCGGCATCACCGGCACCAACGGCAAAACCACCTGCGCTACGCTGCTGTACAAGCTCTTGCGCGAACTCGGCTACCACGCCGGCCTGCTGAGTACGGTGCAGAATCAGATTGACGAGGAAGTGATTCCCGCCACCCACACCACCCCCGACGCCATCCGGCTGAATGCGCTGCTGGCCCGCATGGTGGGTGCTGGTTGCACGCACGTTTGCATGGAGGTGAGCAGCCATGCCGTGGCCCAGCACCGCGTCACGGGCCTGCGCTTTGCCGGGGGCGTGTTCACCAACCTCACCCACGACCACCTCGACTACCACGGCACGTTCGACAACTACCTGAAGGCCAAAAAGGGCTTTTTCGACGCGCTGCCTAAAACCGCTTTCGCCCTTACCAATGCCGACGACAAGCGCGGCCCGGTGATGCTGCAAAACACCGCCGCCCGCCGCGAAACCTATTCCCTGCGCGGGGCGGCCACTTTTCGGGCCAAGCTCGTGGCCAACGAAGTCCACGGCCTGCACCTCGAAATCGACGGCCGTGAAATTCTGTTCCGCCTCATCGGCGTGTTCAATGCCTACAACCTGCTGGCCGTGTACGGCGCGGCCGTGCTACTCGGCGAAGACTCCACCGAGGTGCTCACCATCCTCTCGGGCCTGACTACCGCGCCCGGTCGATTCGAGCCAATAGTGTCTGCGAAACAGCGCGTTACTGGCATCATTGATTACGCCCACACGCCTGATGCGCTGGAAAATGTCCTCCAAACGCTGCACGAAATTCGGCGGCCCAGCCAGCAGATTATCACGGTAGTGGGCTGCGGCGGCAACCGCGACGCGGCCAAGCGGCCCATCATGGCCAACCTGGCGGCGCGGCTTTCCGATAAAGTTATTCTGACTTCGGACAACCCGCGCTTTGAGGAGCCGGCCGATATTCTGGCCCAGATGCGGGCGGGCGTGACCGCGCCCGACTCGGCTAAAGTGCAGACCGTGCCCGACCGGCGCGAAGCCATTAAAATGGCCGTGGAACTGGCTGGCCCCGATGACATTGTGCTGGTAGCCGGCAAGGGCCACGAGAACTACCAGGAGATTCGCGGCGTGAAAGCCCCGTTTGATGACAAGGCGGTGCTAAACGAAGTTTTTTTGCAATTGAATAAATAATGCGCCGTCCGCCGGTCCGACCGCCCTGGGCGGTCCGACCGGTTGCCGCAAAAACGACACCCGAACGACGACGACCGCGCCGTTCGCCCAAAAATCCGGTCGGACCGCCTAGGGCGGTCGGACCGGCCCCAAAATCCGCCAAGAACTGCCTTCCCTGAATGCTTTATTACCTCTTCCGTTACCTGCACGAACATTACCACCTGCCCGGGGCCGGGGTATTCCAATACACCACGTTCCGGGCCGGCCTGGCGGTGGTTATTTCCCTGCTTATCGCCCTACTGTTCGGTAGCCGCCTCATTCGGGTGCTGCAAAAAAAGCAGGCCGGCGAAACTATCCGCGACCTGGGCCTGCAAGGGCAGAACGAGAAGAAAGGAACGCCGACGATGGGTGGCCTCATCATCATCCTGGCCATTCTGGTGCCGGTAATTCTGCTGGCCCGGCTGCGCAATATCTACATCATCCTGATGATTATGAGCACGGTATGGCTGGGGCTGATTGGCTTTTTGGACGACTATATCAAGGTTTTTCGCAAGAACAAAGAAGGGCTGAGCGGCCGGTTTAAAGTGCTGGGCCAGGTGGGCCTGGGCATCACGGTGGGCTGGGTACTGTTCTACAGCAACGAGATAACTGTGCGCGAGTACCTGCTGCCCAACGGCCAGTACTCGGCCGTGGATGCCAGCAAGGTGTTCAAGGACGTGCATCTGATGATTACCACCGTGCCGTTTATGAAGAATAACGAGCTGAATTACGGCGACTTGTTTGCCACGGCCGGCACGTTTTTCAACGGCCTCTACGGCTTCCTCTACATTCCCATCGTCATCTTTCTGATTACGGCCATTAGCAACGGGGCCAACCTCACCGACGGCCTCGACGGCTTGGCAGCCGGTACTTCGGCCATCATCGGCATCACGCTGGCCATCTTTGCTTTTGTGAGCGGCAACGCCTTACTAGCTGACTATCTGGATGTCATGTTTATTCCCGATTCGGGCGAGCTGGTCATTTTCTGTACGGCCTTTGTGGGGGCGTGCATCGGGTTTTTATGGTACAACAGCTATCCGGCGCAGGTTTTCATGGGCGACACCGGTTCGCTGACGCTGGGCGGCATCATCACGGTGCTGGCCCTGGTGGTGCGCAAGGAGCTGCTGATTCCGATTCTGTGCGGGGTATTTATCATTGAGAATCTGTCGGTTATCGTGCAGGTAAGTTGGTTTAAATATACCAAGCGCAAGTACGGCGAAGGCCGCCGCCTGCTGCGCATGTCGCCCCTGCACCACCACTACCAGAAGCTGGGCTACCACGAGTCCAAAATCGTGTCGCGGTTCTGGATTGTGGGGATTATGCTGGCGGTTATCACCTTGGTTACCTTGAAATTGCGTTAATATATTTCCCGCGGAGGGCGCTGAGGATTTCGCAGAGGACGCTGAAACGTGCTCTGCACCCTCTGCGGGAAAGCTTCTCGATACACTCATGCACATTGTTATACTAGGAGCCGCCGAAAGCGGCGTAGGCGCGGCCCTGCTGGCCCAGGCCAAAGGCCACACGGTCTTCGTGTCCGACCGTGGCCCCATCCAGCCCGATTATAAGCTAAAACTCACCCAGGCCGGCATCGAGTTTGAGGAAAACCAGCACACGCTGGCCAAAGTCCTGGCCGCCGACGAAGTCATCAAAAGCCCCGGAATTCCCGAAAAAGCCCCGGTCGTGCAAGCCCTGCGCGAGCAGAAAATCCCCATAATCTCCGAAATTGAGTTTGCCGGCCGCTACACCAAGGCCAAGTGCATCTGCATCACGGGCACCAACGGCAAAACCACCACCACGCTGCTCATCTACCACTTGCTGAAATCGGCGGGCCTGAGCGTGGGCCTGGCGGGCAATGTAGGCTACAGCCTGGCCGAGCAGGTCATTGCCGACACCCACATGTACTATGTGGTGGAGCTCAGTAGCTTCCAGCTCGACGACACCCACGATTTTCAGCCCTGGGTGGCCATTCTGCTCAACATTACCCCCGACCATCTCGACCGCTACGACTACTCGCTCGAACACTACGCCCACGCCAAGCTGCGCATTGCCCGCAACCTCGACAGCGAAGGGGCTTTCATCTATAATGCGGATGATGAGGTGATAAACCGCTATTTCCAGTCGACGTTTGCGCCCACGCTGCGGCTGCCGTTCAACCTGCATCACCGGCACGATATCCACCTGGCCGGCTACTACACCACTGAGCACGAGCTGATGGCCACCCTGAGCCCCATGAAAATGGATGAGGCCGACCACCACCACATCAGCACGGCCCAGTCGCCGCTCATCGGCCAGCACAACCGCCAGAATATGCTGGCCGCCGTGCTTGCCGCCCGCCTGGCTGGCCTGAGCACTACCCAAATTGAAGCCGGCCTGGCCACTTTCCAGAACGCCGAGCACCGCTTGCAGCTGGTGGGCGAAATCAACGGCGTGCGCTTCATCAACGACAGCAAGGCGACCAACGTGGAAGCCGCCTGGTACGCGCTGGACGGCATTCAGCAACCGATGGTGTGGATTGCCGGTGGCATCGACAAGGGCAACGATTACAGCAGCCTGCTCCACCTGGCCCAGCACCGCGTAAAGGCCCTCGTGTGCTTGGGAGTGGATAACGCCAAGCTCCGCGCCGCTTTCGACCCCGTCATCGCCCACGTCGAAGAAACCCAAAGCATGGCCGATGCTGTGGCCCGCGCCGCCGCCCTCGCCGCTCCCGGCGACGTGGTGCTACTCTCGCCCTGCTGCGCTAGCTTCGACTTGTTTAAAAACTATGAAGACCGGGGCCGACAGTTTATTCAATGCGTGAACGAGCGAATGAGCGAATGAGGCAGAACGTCATACTTCGGCTGCGCGGACGCCAGCTAGAGCAGCTTTCACATCAGTGTCCGGGTCCCGGTCCGACGGCGGAGCCGTCCGACCGGTTGTTGCTAGAACGCGGGCTGAACGACTGGCCCAGCCGGCGCACCCGTGTCCCGGTCGGACGGCGGAGCCGTCGGACCGGGACACGGACACGGACCTGGGAACCGTTGTAAGTATGACGTTCTCACCAGTTACCTATTCACCCAATTCACTTATTTGTCAACCCACTTATTCACTCATTGTCATGAAAGACTGGCTGCAACGCAACCTCAAGGGCGACCCCATTCTGTGGGCCATCGTGCTGCTATTTTCCTTCATCAGCATTGCCGTGGTGTATTCGGCCACTGGCACGCTGGCTTATAAGAAGATGAACGGCAACACCGAGGCCTTCCTCTTCAAGCACACCAGCCTGATTGTGCTCGGGTTGATATGCATGTGGCTGGCGCACCGCGTCGACTACCGGCACTACTCGCGCCTGTCGCTCTACGCGCTGCTGCTGAGCGTGCCGCTGCTGCTGTTCACGTTTTTTATGGGCGGCACCACGCTCAACGAGGCCTCGCGCTGGCTCACCATCCCGGTTATTAACCAAACCTTTCAGCCCTCCGATTTGGCCAAGCTAGCCCTGATTTCGCACCTGGCCAGCATGCTTAGCCGGCGGCAGCAGCATTTGCACGACTTCAAATCGACGCTGCTCCCGGTAATGTTGTGGGTGGGGGTTATCTGCGGGCTCATCATTCTCAGCAACGCCTCCACGGCCCTGCTGCTGTTTGCCACCTGCATGCTGCTGATGTTTATTGGTCGGGTGCCGCTGAAGCAAATGGCCGTGATGGTGGCCATCGGCGTGGTACTGGGCGGCATGGGCCTGGCCGCCGGCCAGCGCCTGGGCACCGTGATGTCGCGCGTGACGAATTTCACCGACAAGACCAAGAAAACGCCTTTCCAGCTTGAACACAGCTACATAGCCATTGCCACCGGCGGCATTGCCGGCAAAGGCCCCGGCAAAAGCACCGAGCGCAACATCCTGCCGCACCCGTATTCCGACTTCATCTACGCCATCATCATCGAAGAATACGGCCTACTGGGCGGGGGTGTAGTCCTGTTTCTCTACCTGGCCTTTTTATATCGAGGGCTGAAAACGGTGATGAACAGCTACGGTGCATTCGGTGGCCTGCTCTCGGCGGGCCTGAGTTTCAGCCTGGTGCTGCAAGCGCTGGTGAATATGGGCGTAGCCGTGGGCCTGGGGCCCATCACCGGCCTGCCGTTGCCGCTGTTAAGCATGGGCGGCACCTCGCTTATCTTCACCGGCATCAGCATCGGCATCATCCTGGCCGTGAGCCGGGGTGAGCGCGAAGTGCGCCCCATGACCGGCGAACCCGACGATACGGCGCGCATTCCCAAAGTATCCGTTAGCTATTAGTGAGGCTTTCTTAACGAGGTCATGCTGAGCGCAGCCGAAGCATCTCGCGTGCTACCACTAATTCAATCGCTGAGTTAGCCTGATTACTACCACACGCGAGATGCTTCGGCTGCGCTCAGCATGACGTTCTAGTTTCCTCGCCGACCGTCTGCCTCTCCGACGTTCTGTTATCCATGACCAATTCACCCCTTCGCATCATCATTTCCGGCGGCGGCACGGGCGGGCACATTTTTCCGGCCGTGGCCATTGCCAACGAGCTGCGCCGCCGCCTGCCCGAGGTCGAAATCCTCTTCGTGGGGGCCAATGGCCGGATGGAAATGACGCGCGTGCCCGAAGCCGGCTACAAAATCATGGGCCTCGACATTACCGGTCTGCAACGCCGCCTCACCCCGCAAAACCTTTTGTTCCCAGTGCGGGTGCTGCGCTCGGTGCGCAAGGCCGGCAAATTGATTGAGCAATTCCGGCCCGATGCCGTGGTGGGGGTGGGGGGCTATGCCTCGGCCCCGGTGCTGCTGGCGGCTACGTCGCGGGCCATTCCGTCGCTCATTCAGGAGCAAAATTCCTACGCCGGCCTGGTGAACAAGCTGCTGGCCAGGCGCGTGAACAAGATATGCGTGGCCTACGACGGCATGGAGAAGTTCTTTCCCGCCGACAAACTTGTGGTAACCGGCAACCCCGTGCGGGCCGAAATAGCCCACGGCAACCGCGCCGAAGCCTTGAAATTCTTCGGCCTGAACCCCGATAAGAAAACTCTGCTCGTCATCGGTGGCAGCCTCGGAGCCCGCACGCTCAACCAGGCCACCGCTGCCGCGCTGCCTCGCCTGCGCGAAGCCGGCATCCAGCTACTTTGGCAAACCGGCAAGCTCTATTTTCCCGAAGCGCAGCAGCAAGCCGACCAAGCCAGTGGCTTGCACGCCCTGGAATTTATTCAGCGCATGGAATTGGCCTACGCCGCCGCTGATATTGTCATTAGCCGCGCCGGGGCGCTCTCGGTGTCCGAGCTGTGCCTCACCGGCAAAGCCAGTATCTTGGTGCCCTCGCCCAACGTGGCCGAAGACCACCAAACCAAAAACGCCCTGGCCCTGGCCAGCAAAGGAGCCGCCGTGCTCATCTCCGACGAGCACGCCCCGGCCCGTCTCTACAACGAAGCCCTGCGCCTGCTGGCTGATACCGAACGCCAGCACCAGCTCAGTGTCCGCGTCCGCGAGCTGGCCCGCCCCAACGCCACAGCGGCCATTGTGGATGAGTTGCTGGGTTTGATAAAAAATAATAGCACGTCATGCTGAGCTTGCCGAAACATCTCTACCGCGTAAATAATGAATTAGCGCGGTTTCCCGATTGGTGTACGTGCCCCGGTCCGACGGCGGAGCCGTCCGACCGGTTGTCGTTTGCACCGCCTAGGCCAGTCGTGCCGCCATTGTTCCCACGACAACCGGTCCGACGGCGGAGCCGTCGGACCGGGGCACGTACACTAACTTGGAAACTGCTGTAGTATTGAGGTAGAGATGCTTCGGCAAGCTCAGCATGATGTTCTGATAAAATCTAATAATTAAAAATTTGAACCAGTTTCCCTACGTTTTTTTTCTCGGAATTGGTGGCATTGGCATGTCGGCGCTGGCGCGTTGGTTCCGGGCCAACGGCCACCACGTGAGCGGCTACGATAAAACCGAAACGCCCCTCACGCGCGCCCTCACCGCCGAAGGCATTGCCATTCACTACGCCGACGCGGTGGAAAATATCCCCGCTGAAATTCGCGAAAACCGCCTGCAAACGCTGGTAGTCCTCACGCCCGCCATCCCGGCCAATAGCCGGGAGTGGGCCTGGCTCCGCGCCGAAGGCTACGATATTCGCAAGCGCAGCCAGGTGCTGGGCGTGCTTACCCAGGGCCGCTACACCATTGCGGTGGCCGGCACCCACGGCAAAACCACCACCACCAGTATGGTGGCCCACCTGCTGCACCACGCCGGCCTCGACGTGGGCGCATTCCTCGGTGGCATCGCCGTGAACCTGGGCAGCAATCTGCTGCTGCCCGCCACCGCTGCCGCGCCTATCGTGGTGGAGGCCGACGAGTACGACCGCAGCTTCCTGACCCTGTTTCCCGACGTGGCCATCATCACCAGCACCGATGCCGACCACCTCGACATCTACGGTGACCAGGCGGCGCTAATCGAGGCGTTCCGGCAGTTTGTGGGCCAAATCAAACCCGGCGGCACGCTACTCGTCAACCACACCGCCGACCCGAGCGTGGCTGCTGCCGCCCCGGCGGGCACCCGCGTTATCCATTACGGCCTCACGGCCGGGCAGGGGCCAGAATTATTTGCCAGCGACATTTCCGCTGAAGGTCACCAGTTTCACTTCAATCTGCACGGCCCGCAGGGTGAAATCAGTAACCTGGAGTTGGCTGTGCCGGGCTACCACAACGTAGAAAACATGCTGGCCGCCGCCGCCGTTGCCCAAATTCAAGGAATTTCGGCCGAAAAATTGCGGTCCGCCGTCGCCGCCTATCGGGGCGTGAAACGTCGGTTCGAGTTTGTGGTAACCACTCCAAAAAATGTCTATTTAGATGATTATGCCCACCACCCACGCGAAATTGAAGCTTTCCTGCGTTCGGTGAGGGCGCTGTATCCGAACAAACGGCTGCGCGTTATTTTTCAGCCCCACCTATTTACTCGCACCCGCGACTTCGTCGAAGGCTTTTCTAAAAGCTTAAGCATTGCAGATGAGGTATTTTTGTTGGATATTTACCCCGCCCGCGAGCTGCCATTGCCCGGTATTACCTCGGCCCTAATTCTGAACGACATTACTTCGCCCACTAAAGCCATTCAAACCAACGCGCAAGTGCTGGCCGCCGCCCAAACCGACGAATCCTTTGATATTCTGGCCACGGTAGGAGCGGGGGACATCGATACCCTGGTGCCGCAATTAAAATTGATTCTGACCGAGCGCTGGAAATAATTGCTACAACTATTTAAAAGAACGTCATGCAGCGCGTAGCGAAGCAACTTTACCGCGCAACGCAATGCAATCATTAGGATTAGTGACCGCGGTAAAGATGCTTCACTGCGCTGCGCTCCGTTCTGCATGACGTTCCTATTACAAATCCTTCACACCCCCCCATTTGGACCGCACCGTTAGAAATTTGTTAGTGGCCGCTGCCTGCCTGCTGGTGCTGGGCGGGCTGGCCGTGTTCGCGGCCGTGCGCCAGGCCGGCCGGCCCGTGGGCGCGGTCACGGTCAACATCGCCAACGAGTTTGACAACTACTTCATCAGCGAGCGGGGCGTGACGGCGCTGCTCACCAAGGGCGGTACCGAGCCGGTACTGGGCAGCCAGCCCGAAGGCCCGCGCCTGCGCGAGCTCGAAACCCGCCTGCGCGCCCATCCCTTCGTGCGCGAAGCCCAGGTATACCGCGACCTGGCTGGCAACCTGCACGCCGACGTGCGCCAGAACCGCCCCATCGCCCGCCTCACCCACCCCGACACCCGCCTCGATACCTATGTGGATGCCGAGGGCCACCCGCTGCCACTATCGCCGCTGTTTACGGCCCGCGTGGTCACGGTGGCGCGCCCTGGCGGAGGCAGCCTGCCAACTGCATTTTTCCGCGACAGCACCGGGCGGCGCTATCTCGAGTTTTTGCGGTACGTGGATGAGCACGAGTTCTGGAAAGCCCAGGTTTCGGAGGTCTTTATTGAGCCCGGCGGCAAGCTCTCGTTCACCCAGCAAGTGGGCGACCAGCGCATAGAATTCGGGCTGCCCGAAAATATTTCGGAGAAATTCGCCAAGCTTATGGTATTTTACCGGCAAATTACGTCAGTTTTGGGGTGGGATACCTACCACCGTGTGAACGTCGAATACCAAAATCAGATTATTTGCGAATAATAATTCGCTGATTAATAGGCCGTAAGGTCAGAAAAACTTCCATTCCCAACCCATCGCTTCTTCACTGCTCGCCAGCACCGCTCCTATGCAACAAGATAAAATCGTCGTCGGGCTCGACATTGGTACTACAAAAATCTGCGCCCTGGTGGGCCGTAAGAACGAATTCGGTAAACTCGAAATTCTGGGCATGGGCAAAGCCGTGTCGGAAGGCGTTTCGCGCGGAATCGTGCTCAACATCGACAAGACTGTTGATGCTATTAAACGGGCCATTCGGCAGGCCGAGGAACAGTCCGGAATTAGCATTGGGGTGGTAAACGTGGGCATTGCCGGGCAGCACATCAAGAGCCTGCAGCACAACGGCAGCATCACGCGCAACTCGCACGACACCATCGGGCCCGACGACGTTAACCGCCTCACCCAGGACATGTACCGCCTCGTGACCCAGCCCGGCTCGCAAATCATTCATGTGATGCCGCAGGACTACAAGGTGGACTACGAGGAAGGCATCGCCGACCCCATCGGCTACGAAGGCGTGCGCCTGGAAGGCAACTTCCACATCATCACCGCTCAGAGCACGGCCATCAACAACATTAACAAGTGCGTAACCAAGGCCGGACTCGAAATCGCCGACCTGATTCTCGAGCCGCTTGCCAGCTCCATGTCCATCCTCTCCGACGAGGAGAAGGAGGCCGGCGTGGCCCTGATTGACATTGGGGGCGGCACCACCGATTTGGCGGTGTTCAAGGACGGCATCATCCGCCACGCGGCGGTGCTGCCGTTTGGCGGCAACATCATC
>JAYULN010000559.1:0-3549 GCA_043763525.1 Hymenobacter sp. | reverse complement strand
CCTCTTGCAGCACGCGGGCGTTGAAACGCAGCCAGCTCAGGTCGCGGGAAAGGGTCTTCAAGGGAATTATGAGTGTTGAGTTATGAGTTGCCGTTTTTGGCCGTGCCGGCCGCCGTTGTGGCCCCTTCAGGTCGAGCTTTGGGGGGATTAGGCCTCTTGGTGCATGAGACCAAAGCACTTCTACGCGAATTTGAATGACCAATCAATCCATAACTCATACTTCAAAGCGCATAATTTCCTTAACTCACGTTTCGCGGGTAGTCGTAGAAATAAAACTCGGCGTTCACCTTGCTCACTTCTTCCCACTTGTCGCAGGCAAATTTCAGGCACACCACGGCGGCGGTGGGCATTTCGTTGATGGCCGAGGGCGACAGCTCGTTGGCCGTTTCGGTAATGGTCGGGTTGTGGCCCACCAGCACCACCGCGCCCGCCGCATCGGGCAGGCTGCGGATAATGGCCAGCAGCTCATCAACCCCAGCCCCGTAAATACCGGGCTCGACCACGATTTTATCGTGCGGGTACTGCATTTCGCGGGCTACAAGCACGGCCGTGCTCATGGCGCGCACGGCGGGCGAGCTCACCACCAGGTCGGGGCAGATGCGGCGCTTGGCCAGGGCCTGGCCCATGTGGGGAGCATCGTCGCGGCCCCGGTCGTTGAGGGGGCGTTCCTGGTCGCTGAGCTCATCGAAGCTCCAGCTGGATTTGGCGTGGCGAAGGAGATAAAGGGTTTTCATAAGGACGAAGCTAACGGCGTTTTGCTTACCCTGGGTGTTAGGAAAAGGTTATGCTGGTGGCCGTGGAGTTGAAGAATACCGAGTTCCGACCTGAGTACGCAGGCAAGATGAACTTCTACCTCTCCCTGCTCAACGAGCGGGTGAAGAAGCTCCTCGGCTTGGCCGCCGAGCCACGCCTCTCCTTCCCCAGCAACGGAGAGCTGATGCGGCGGCTCGATGCCGTGGCGGCAGCCTTGCAGGTGCCAGCGGCCTCGGTGAGGTAATTCAATGTAGTGGCGCGAGTGATGGCAGAAATAAAATATTCTGGGTAGGCCGACAGGAATGGCAAGCCGGGCTATGTAAAAAAAGCCCGGTTTCCTTTACAGACGCAATCACTCTTTGTAAAGAAAATTGAGTCTTCTTTACAAAGCAAGAGTAACTGCCTGATTCAATAATTCCGCCTTCTCCATGCAAGCTATTTGGCAACCATCGTTATTACCTCCCACCGAAGCATTGGAAACGTGGGCCGTATTGAAGAAGCTGCCGGCTGCCCGCAGTGCGCTAGCGGAGCTAAAGGGATTGGTGGCAGCCATTCCTAACGAGAGCATTTTGCTCGATACGCTGCCCTTGCAGGAAGCCAAAGACAGTTCGGCCATTGAAAATATCATCACAACACATGACGAGTTGTTCAACGCCGAGCTACAGTTGGGTGAGTCGCAGGCGGCCAAAGAAGTCCAGCGTTATGCTTCTGCCTTGCGACTGGGAACCCGCCTGGTACACCAATTCGGTTTTTTGAGCACCAATCACATTGCCCAGATACAAGAAGAGCTAAAGCGAGATAACGGCGGCTACCGGCGACTCCCTGGTACCACCCTCAAAAATCAGCGCGGCGAGGTAGTGTACACGCCCCCACAGGACCACACCACCATCCTGCACCTGATGGGTAATCTGGAGCAATATCTCAACGATGATTCGCTACACGATGTGAACCCCTCAGTGAAAATGGCAGTGCTGCACTTTCAGTTTGAGAGCATCCATCCGTTTTACGACGGTAACGGCCGCACCGGGCGTATTCTCAACATCTTGTATCTGGTGCTCAAAGGCCTGCTCGATATCCCGGTATTATACTTGAGCCGCTTCATCACACACAACAAGGCCGATTATTACCATCATCTGCAAGCCGTCCGCGACACGGGAGCCTGGGAGCCGTGGTTGCTATATCTGCTCACCGGCATCGAACAAACCGCCCGCGAAAGCATCGTGCTAATCAAGGAAATGCGTGCCCTCATGCAGCAAACAAAACAGCAGCTCCGCACCTATAAATTCTACAGCCAAGACCTTCTCAACAACTTATTCCGGCATCCCTACACGCGCATCGAATTCCTGCAACAAGAATTGAATGTAAGTCGTCCTACGGCCGCCAGCTACCTCAACAAGCTGGCCGAAGACGGGATTCTGGTCAATCACCGCCAGGTCAATTCCAACTACTACGTCAACCAGCCGCTGTTTGCGCTACTCTCGCGGCTGGGGTAACTGGCACGTCTACCCGTTCCAGTCACTTTCGAAAAATAATTTACCGACACGCCTACCTGAAAATTAATACCGCATCCGTAGCTTCAACCGATGAATGAAGAAGATAAAATAATAATTTTACTCTCAAGAATCAACGGAGTGCTGGTAGGACTAGTAGAAGCCCTGCAACCATTTTTAGCCTCCAAGAATGATACAAGCGGTCAAAGTCGAGAATCAGTAGCAGCTTTCAATACCATAAGTAGGCAACCAGTATTAAGTAGTCAGTAGTCGGACATCAACCTGCTGTCAATCAAGATTTAACATTGGGTCTGACTACCGAATACTTATGTTCGACTACTTAGAACGGTTCTGCTATAATTCACGAGGCGTGTTGCTTCTGCTTGATGAGTATATGCACAATCATAATATGGCTCTTCCGATAAGTCAAATTTTCAGGGTGATGGCCTATGATGTGTTAATTACCTATTGGTTGTTTGGAGAAGCTAATGTTTTCGCTGATGGAATGGGCGCTTTCGATAGTGAGTTCATCGGGACCAATACCAATAAGATTTTAGAGCTTGTTGATGAAAATAGCGAGAAAATAGTTGACGAGGCTAGAAAGCAGAGGATGTGGCAAAGTTGGCAAAAGACAGCGCCTCATAATTTCACCACAAAATCAGATGGGAGTTTAGAATATACCCGCCGCAAGCAGGACGAACGACAATTCCGTGAAATCGGTAAGCTTGATAGTTCAGAAGCAGAACAATTTTTTTTAAGACCACTACCGAATGCCTATAATGCACTATCACAACAAGCCCATATCTCAGAATTTAGTAAGGAATTAATATATCAAAAATCATTTGACCACATACTCATATTCGATTCTATTGTCCGTGCCATACGACTAACAGCCTCACTGCTTTTGCAAAAAATCCAAGGCTCAGAGGCCGCTCAAGCAACTATAACCAAGCTAAACAATTGGTACCCTAAAGACGCAGACTGTGTAACAGAAGAGATTTAGAAGAAGGCAGCTTACTTGTAAGAATTGAAAACAATCCCTTGCCGCACACGCGCTTGAGTCTACTTTAAGTTCCCTCTGACCTACTTCGCCGGCTACTTCGCCATGAATAACTTTTGTAACAATACAAAAAATGCCCCGACCAACCGGCCGAGGCATTTTCTATTCAGGTAGTAGTGGGCGCTGTGCCCACTATGAAACCTACTCTTTCACAAACCGCTGGTGCGAGGTCGTGCTGCCATCGTTCACGGTTAGCATGTAGCTGCCGGCGCGGAGCGATGACACATCCAACTGGCCGTCGGTGAA
>JAYULN010000558.1:0-8908 GCA_043763525.1 Hymenobacter sp. | reverse complement strand
GAAACTTGCGCGAGAACATATCTACGGCCAAATGCTCGTGGGGCTCCACGAACTGGATTTCGAGGCGCTTGTTGCCCGGCGCGTGGTCGATGGCATCCTGCAGGCGGTCGAGCATGGGGCCGGTTACGGTGCGCAGGTCCAGCTTCACGCGCACGCCTTTGCTGCGCTTTTCGGCCACGTCGGCCAGCGGTTCCATGGTCAGGATACGCAGGTCCCACTGGTCCTGGGTGTGGCGGCGCAGCTCCTGCTTGAGGCGCACGTACATGGGCGGCACCTGCTCGTTGGGGTAATTGCGGGGGTTGATGAGGGGCGCGAACTTGGTGTAGTCGTCGCGGAACAGGGCCGGGTTGATGCTCGTTTCGTAATCCTCCAGAGTGAATGTGCAGAAGGGCTGGCCGGTTTTCGTGGTCTTGAATAACACGTTGTTAATCAGTCCGGCCACGGCCATTTCCTTGTTTTTTATCTCGTCCACTTTCTCCAGGCCGCAGGTGCAGTAGGCATCCAGCTCCAGTTTGAAGGCATCAAGCGGATGGCCCGAGAGGTAGAAACCCACCACTTCTTTTTCGCGCCGCAGCTGCTCGGTTTTGCTCCAGGGCTCCATCTCGTGCATCTTGGGCAGCGGCGCGGCCACGGCCCCGAAGGCTGAGGCGCCGAACAGGCTGTGCTGGCTGCTTTCCTTGGCGGCGGCGTGCTGCTGGCCCACGCGCATGGCCTTTTCGATGAGGCTCTGGTCGCCGGCCGGGGCATCCATATACAGGCGGCGGTGCTTGTCGAAACCATCGAACGCGCCGGCCTGGGCCAGGCTTTCAAAGGTTTTCTTGTTCACGGTGCGCAGGTTCACCCGCTTGGCAAAGTCGAAGATATCGGCGTACGGCCCGGTTTTTTCCCGCTCCTCCACCATGCTTTCCACGGCCAGCTCGCCCGCGCCCTTCACGGCGGCCATGCCAAAGCGAATGGCCCCGTCCTGGTTCACGTTGAATTTCAGCAGGCTCTCGTTCACATCGGGCCCGAGCACGGGCACGCCCTGCTTGCGGGCTTCCTCGATAAAGAAAGTTACCTTCTTGATATCGCCCATGTTGTTGGTGAGCACGGCGGCCATGTACTCGGCCGGGTAGTTGGCCTTTAAATACCCTGTTTGATACGCTACCAAGGAGTATGCGGCACTATGGCTCCTGTTAAAACCATATTCAGCAAATTTCTCCATCACGTCGAATACCTCCGATGCCTTCTTTGCCGTCACTTTGTGCAAATCAAAAGCCCCTTTCACGAACTTCTCGCGTTCGAGGGCCATTTTTTTCATGTCCTTCTTGCCCATCGCGCGGCGCAACAGGTCGGCACCGCCGAGGGAATAGCCGGCCATAATCTGGGCCGCCTGCATGATTTGTTCCTGATAAACGCAGTTGTGTATCAGTACGTTGGCCCCAACAAAATTATGAATACCCTCAACCGTGATGTCGTACACCCGCTGCTGGCCAGCGGGCTCGATGGCCACGATTTCCTCCCAACGCACTTTTAAGTTGCGCTCGGTGGCGGGCAAGGCCAGCACTTCGGTGAGCGGGGCCACCAACGCCGCGCTGATGCGGGGGTTGCGGGCACGGCGGGCCGGCATCAGGTGCTGCCGGTCGAAACCGTGGGCACGCATAAGGGCCTTGTCGGAGTCGGTCCAGGCCCGGCGGAGCTCTTCCACAAAGGTGTCGCGGCATACGGCATCGGTGGGGCCGGGCGTGGCCGGGCCGTCGTACACACGGCGCTTTTCAACCAAATGCGGCCCCACCAGCTCATCGAACCGGCGCAGCTGGTAGGTGCTGACCTGGTAAGCCGTGGTGTCGTGCGCGTCGCCGACGTTGCGGTAGTGCGTTTCGTACGTCACCGAGCGCAGGCCGAGGCGCAACAGCAGCGTTTGCACGTCGCGGGCCAGCAGCGGCGAAATGGTTTTGTAGAAGCAGATTTTCTCGCCCACGTGCCCGTCGCAGTCCCATAGCGCGGCCACGAAAAGCGCGATGCAATCGGTGTTCAGCCCAAATACGAACTCGGGCACAAACTTTTCCCGCGAGTTCAGCCCGCCGTTCCGGGTTTTTAGCCCCAGCTCCCGCAGCCAGACCAGCAGGGTGGTTGGCTCGTGGTAAAAAGCTTTGTCGCGCACCTTCACCGACACCCGCGTCACGTCGCGAACCTGCTGCAAAGTGGTCAGGGCCAGGTTGCCGAAGGCCGTTTCGGTGCTGCGCGTGTAAGCGGCCACGAGCGCCGGGCTCTGCGAAACGAAGTCGCAGCAGGCACCGACCGTGAGCGAGCCATCGGCCAGCAAGTAGGCCAGGGTGCGCAGCTTGTCAAGGTCGTAATCGGCTTCGCTCGCCACGAAAAGCTGACGGGGCGTGGCAATGAAGCTGCCCACGCCGAGCCGCCGAATTTCCTGCCAGCCGGCTTCGGTCAACACCTGGTGGTCGGGCGTCATGGTTACGCAGGAGCCGTCGCGCAGGCGCACCCGCAGCACGTCGCGCAACCCGTTGTCGAAAAAGTGGGACACCGGGGCCACGGCGGGGTTCAGGTCGGCATCCACGCCTTGCACCCGGAAAGTACCGACGCGGCCGGCCAGCTCGTCAATCCGCACCCGCGCCCCGGTGTCGGCATCGTGTACCAGCGTGTCGCCGGTCACGCAGATGCCCTGCGAGTGCTTCAAAATGGGCTCCAGCAGCTCGTGCGGGTACTCAATGGGCTCCCGGCCGTGCTTGCGGTTGATGAAGTTCGGGATGAACTGCATCGGGCCGGGCCGGTAGAGGGCGTTCATGGCAATCAGGTCCTCGATGTTGGTCGGCTTCAAGTCCTTGAGATACTGACGCATGCCTTCCGACTCGAACTGGAACGTGCCGATGGTATCACCGCGCTGGTAGAGCTGGTAGGTCTTCTCATCATCGAGCGGAATGTCGTCGATATCGATTTTCACGCCGTGGTTGCGCTCAATCAGACGCATGGCATCCACGATGACGGTCAGGGTTTTGAGGCCCAGAAAGTCCATCTTCAGCATCCCCGCCGATTCAATCACCTTGCCGTCGAACTGCGTGATGAGCAGCTCCGATTCCTTGGACGTGGAAACGGGGATGTACTTCGTGATGTCGTCGGGCGCGATGATGATGCCCGCCGCGTGAATGCCGGTGTTGCGCACCGAGCCTTCGAGCTGGGTGGCAAGGCGCAGAATGTGGCCCTTGAGGTTGTCGGCCGACTCATCGCGCCGAATCATGTCCAGCTCCTGGTTTTCGGCGAAGGCCCCGGCCAGCGTGGTGCCGGGCTTTTCGGGCACCATTTTGGTGAGGTCGTTGGTCTGCGGCAGGGGCAATTCCATGGCCCGCGCCACGTCCTTGATGGCCGATTTGGCCGCCATGGTGCCGAAGGTGATAATCTGGGCTACCTGCGTTTTGCCGTACTTATTCACCACGTAATCAATAACTTTCTGACGGTTCACGTCGTCAAAGTCAATGTCGATATCGGGCATCGACACGCGCTCCGGGTTCAGGAAACGCTCGAAGAGCAGCGAGTACTTAATCGGGTCGATGTTGGTAATGCCCACGCAGTAGGCCACCGCCGAACCGGCCGCCGAGCCCCGGCCCGGCCCCACGGCCACGCCCACCGAGCGGCCGTGGTTGATAAAGTCCTGCGTAATAAGAAAGTAGCCCGCAAAACCCATGGTCTGGATGATGCGCAGCTCATAATCCAGCCGCTCCTCAATTTCGGGCGTGCGGATGGAGTAACGCGGCTTCGCGCCCTCGAACGCGCCCTTGTACGTGAGGTCGCGCAGGAAATCGTCGGCGTTGACGAACTGGGGCGGCAACGGGAAATTGGGCAGCAGAATATCGCGCTGGAGCTTGGGCGGCGTGATTTTATCGACAATCTCATTGGTGTTGTCCACGCTCTCCGGCACGTCCTTGAACAGCTCGTTCATCTGGGCCTGGGTCTTGAAGAAGAACTGGTCGTTGGCGAAGCCGAAGCGGGTGTGGGGCTTGGGTTTCTGCAATTCCTCGTCGATGCGGCGCAGCTGGCGCTGGGCCTTTTCATCGCGGCTGTGGTCGCGGCGCAGGTTGTCGAGCAGGTCGTACTTCACCTCGCCCTTGCCGGTCATCAAGGTGTAATAATTGGTGTGGATGTCGCCAATTGGATTGCTGTGCTCCTCGCCGGTGTTCACGCACAGCAGCAGGTCGTGGGCCGCGTAGTCGTCCTGGTTAACGTAGTGCGAGTCGTTGGTGCAGATAACTTTCACCCCGTGCTTCTGGGCGAAGCCGAGCAGCACTTGGTTCACATCTTCCTGGCTTTTGCCGGTGCCGTCGAAATTCATCAGGCCGTGGCGCTGGATTTCGATGTAGTAATCCTCGCCAAACATATCCAGCCACCACTTCAGCTTTTCCTCGGCCTCGGCCTCGGTCTTGAAGAGGATGGTTTGCGGAATTTCGGCCCCGATGCAGCAGCTGGTGGCAATCAGGCCCTCGTGGTAGCGTTCCAGCAGCTCGCGGTCGATGCGCGGAAATTTGGAATACACGCCCTCGATGAAGCTCATCGAGCAGAGCTTGCTCAGGTTGTGATAACCGGCCTGGTCCTTGGCCAGCAACAGCTGATGGAAGCGCTTGTCCTTCTCCCCTTTCTCTTTGCTGAAGGACTTCTTGTGGCGGTCTTCCACCAAATAAAATTCGCAACCCACGATGGGCTTCACATTGTACTTGTTGGCCTCGGCCACGAAGTTGAACGCCCCGAACATATTGCCGTGGTCGGTGAGGGCCACGGCGGGCATGCCATCGGCCTGGGCCTTCTTCATCAGCTTGCTGATGCTGGCCTGGCCGTCGAGCAGCGAGTATTGCGTGTGGCTGTGGAGGTGCGAGAAAACGGGCATTTTTTTCAGTTAGCAACTATCAATTATCAGTGCGCAATTGATAGCTGAGCGGACAGGTTCTAGTAAAGATACCCCCGGCCGGGGGGCATTCCCAAACCTCTTTTCCCTGCTGCCTGATTCCCTGATGCCTGCGTTTTATTGGGGTGCCCGCCGCTGGAATTACCTTGCCATGGCCTGCACTCGCAGCACCTCCCCCACCTTCACAGTCGTATCGGGCTTGTTGTTCCAGGCTTGCAAGTCGGCCAATGCTACCTGGTAGCGCCGGGCGATGCTATACAGCGTTTCGCCCTTGGCCACGGTGTGCTGAATGGCCGCACCAGCGGCCGGGGCCACTGGCGCGGCAGGCGCTACCGTGGCCGCCTTGGGCACATAAAGCGCCGGGTTGCCGCGGTTGGCCGATGCAGCCTCCGCCTTCGGGGCTACGCTGGCAGTGGCCACCTGGGCCGGCAATTCGAGCAGCAGCAGCTGCCCGGCCACCAGCTTGGCGGGCGGAGCCAGTTGGTTGATGGCAATGAGCGTGGCCGGCGGAATATGGAAGCGGCGGCTCACGGAATACACCGTTTCGCCGGGCTCGACGCGGTGGTATGTTTCAGCGGCTTCGGCGCGGCGGCTGGCTACGGGGGCCCCGGAAGCGGCGGGAGCCGCGGGCACCGGCGCGGGCACCAGCACTACGGCAGCTGGCGGCGCGGGCACAACCACGGGCGCGGCCGGCGCAGACAGGACCTGGGGTTCTGCGGCAGCAGGCTTAGCGGCTGTTTCCGGAGCTGGGGCAGGCTGGCGGGGCTCGTCGGCCAGCGGCGCGGGGGCGGGGGCGGGGGCAGGCGGGGGCAGCTGGGCGATTACCGGCTCGGAGGTGGCTGCAGGGGCTGGGGTGGGCTCGGGCTCCGCGGCGGCGGCCGGTGCTGGCGCGGATGTTTTGGCAGTGGCGGCCGTCGCCACCGTTTCGCCCCAACCGTCGGTGGATTCTTTCTCCACGCGCTTGGTTTCGGCAGCGCCGCCTTTCACTTTGATTTTAATTTTGACTTTGCCCTCGCCCACGGCCGCGCCCCGTTGGGCAGCCACGGCTTCGTTGACGCGGTCGAGCAGCGCGTCGGTTTCGGCATTGGCGGCGGCGGCGCTGGCCCGGCGTTCCAGGGCCGCGCCTTCGGTTAGCGAGCGGTATTCTACGGCCACCTCGCGGGGGCGGGTGTGTTGCAGCCACAGCACCTGGCCGGGGCGCAACTCGTCGGTGCGGTTCAGGCGGTTTTTGGCCAGAATGGCTTTTTGGCGGATGCCGTACTTCTGGGCCACGTCGAACACGGTTTCGCCGGGCTGAAGGACGTGGTATTCCACGGCGGCCTCGTCGCGCTTGCTTTCGAGGTAGTATGGGCGGCCGGGCGCGGCGGCATCGAAGGCCGTCAGCTCGTTGTGGTGCAGAAATTCGCCCAGGCGCTGGTTGCCCCGGCGGGCCAGGTCGGTGGGGGTTTCGCCGGGCAGCGCAATGAGGGCGCGCAGGTCGTTGATGCGCACTTCGGCCGAGTTGGCGGCTACCGTGGGCGGGGTGAGCAACTCCTGGCGGCTTTGCAGGCGCTGGTTGGCAACGATGCCGGCGGCCTGGGTCACGTCGCCGATGGGCACGATGAGCGTGTAGGGGCGGTCGGCGGGCACGGCGGGGGCCAGCAGCCAATGGTTATGCCCGACCAGGGCGGCCGAGTCGGCGTGCAGCGTCAGGGCCTGCGTGCCCAGGGTTTGGCCGGCCACGGCGGGAAATTCCTGAAGGCGCAGGGGCGGCCGGGGGTTCTGGCCGCAGGCGGGCTCAAAAGCCAGCTTCTGGGCCAGAAACATTAGCACGTAGGGCGACGTGGCCTCGGTGATGGCAATTTCGGTGGCGTTGGCATCGGTGGGCAGCGTGTAGGGCTGCACGCCGGTCAGGCCGGTGTTGTAGCTGAGCAGGGCGTTCAGCCAGTTGTGCAGGCTGGTGTTGTTGCGGGCCAGGTAGCGGGCGGCGGCGCGGGTGCTGGCCGCCAGGTGCTGGCGCTCGTCCACGGTCTCGTTCACGGCCAGGCCCAGCTCGGTAGCGGTTTCGCGCTTTAGCTGCCAGTAGCCCACGGCCTCATGCACGCTGCGCGCATCGCCGATGAGGGCACTCTCTTGCAGGGCGAGGTAGCGAAAATCGAGCGGCACGCCTTCCTGCTGCAACACCCGGTCGATGATGGGAAACGCGGCATCGGCCATGTCTACGCGGGCCTGAAACGAGGATTGGTGCCGGCACAGGCCGTCGGCTTTTAGCTGAATGAGGCGCTGGGCTTCTTCGCTCAGCACGAGGTGCAGGCCGGCTACGTCGAGGGCGGCGGGCACGTCGGGGTGCGAGCGCGGGGCCACCGACTGGGCCGCCACGGGGCCGCCAAAGGCCATCAACAACAGGATTCGGGCAACAGAATTTCGCATAAGACCACGCGGGCAGCAAGCCACCAGCGCGGCGGCATTCGACCCGGAAGCTACAAAGAACCTGATTTCTGGCCATATCCGGGCAACTGCCGCTGTATAAGGCCCATTGCTACGACTTTGGCACAGTGGCTGGCTAAGGCGGCCCGCCGCTCTCGGGCCGGCCACCGCTGCCAGGCCGGCCAAACCCACGCTCACCACGCTGGCCGTCGGCAGGCGCGACGGGCGCTATCACGTTGCCGCTGCGGATATTGCAGGTAAACATCAGCATGAAGTAGCGCTGCAAAATAGTGGTTTGCACGTCCTCGTAGTACGCCTCGGTCGCGTTGCGCTGGATGGCGCGGTTCTGGCCCAGCAGGTCGAAGGCATACCGCTTGATTTCGCCGCGCTGGCCGACCAGCATTTTCTTGCCCAGGCTGGCATTCCACAAAATGTACTGCTGGTTGTAGCCAGCCGCGAGGCCCGAGGAGGCCTGATGCACGAGGTCGGTCTGGCAGTTGAGGCCCGGCCCTGTCCTTGGCCGCCGCCCCCACCGCCCCCACCGCGCCCATTGCCGCCCTGGTTCGAGTTGCCCACCACGCCCAGCAGGTCTTCGGTGCCGAAGTTCTGCTCGTTCACGTTGTTGCTTTGAGCCAGCACCCACAGCCGCCGCTCGCCCCTAAAGTTGTTCGCGTTGCCGCTGGCCCGGTAGCGCTCGGGCCCCGCGCCAGCCACCACCCGCCCAAACGTGCCGTTGCGAAACTCCACCTTGGTCACGATGTTGATGGTCTTGGTCGTGTTGCCGTCGTCGAAGCCCGAAAACCGGCTCTGCTCACTGCGCTGGTCGAACACTTCCACTTTATCCACCATTTCGGCGGGCAGGTTTTTGAGGGCCGCGTCGGGGTCATTGCCGAAAAAGGGCTTGCCATCGACCAGCACCTGCTGCACGTTTTCGCCCTGGGCCTGCACCTTGCCGTCGGGGCCGGTGCTCACGCCAGGCAGCTTGTTCAGCAGGTCGCCGGCCGTGGCATCGGGGTTGGTTTTGAAGGCGCGGGCGTTGAACTGGGTCGTGTCGCCCTTCTGCACGCTCTGGGCGGCGGCCTCCGTCACCACCACGCCGCGCCGCTGCACGCCGCCGCTTTGCAGGGCCAGCGGGCCCAGCTGCACCGGCTGGCCGGCCACCGCCACGGCCTGGCGCAGCTTCTGGTAGCCCACAAACGAGGCATCAAGCAAGTAGCGCCCGGCCACCACGTTATCGAACTGAAACCGACCCTCGGCATCCACGGCCGTGCCGGTTTTCACCGAGTCGGGCAAATGAATCAGCACCACGTTGGCCCCGATGAGCGGCGACTGGTCTTTGCCATCGGCCACGCGGCCCCGCACCGTGGCAGGAGCCTGGGCACGGGCCGCACCGCCGGCCAGCAGCACGACAATCCGTAAAGCAATACGCCGCATAGAATGGTCTGAATCGCAGATAAAACGGGTTGAAACGGGTTGAAACGGATGAAACGGGTTGAACATATTCACTGCTGTTACGCGGTGCCTTGGTTCAAGCGACGCTGGGGGTGTAGCGCGAACTTTGTCGTTCGCGTCCCCGTGCCGTTCGGGCGGCTTTACTGGCGCGAGGACGCG
>JAYULN010000557.1:0-3557 GCA_043763525.1 Hymenobacter sp. | reverse complement strand
GGCACGGCGGCCGGGGCTTGGGTGGGTTTGGCCGGGGCCGGGGTGGGCTTGGTTTGAGCTACGGCGGCCAGGGGCAGGGCCAGCAGCAGGGCGGCGAGGAAACGGGCGTTGTTCATGATGCGGGGTGAGTGAGTACGCCTTTAACGGCAAACACCGTGCTACGGTGTGCGGCGGGCTGCTGCGCGAAAAAGCCGTACTCTTACGGCACGGCTGACACGCAGCCCGCGGCCGGGGTTCCGGCCGCTGTTTTTCCTCCTTTTTCCCAACCCCCACAACCCAATGCAAGGCGCGTATTCTACCTATTTCGACAACCTGTTTCTGGCGCTGCGCATGGCCCGCCCCGATTTCAAGGCCCAGGCCCAGTATGCCCTGCGGGCCGGCCACGAGGCCGCCCTGGGCAAAACCTTCGACCCGCTGCTGGCCGACCTGGAAACGGCCATCAACGGCTTCGACGAGAACCTGGCCGACCGCAACCAGTCCACCGCCGCCGGCACCGATGCCTACCACCAGGCCCGCACCGCCTGGCTCACCTTCGTGGACGATACCATGAAGGACCACGTGACCCCCAAGCTGCGCAAGCTGCCCATCTACGCCGATTTCAAGCAGTTTGGCAAGAGCAAGCTCGCCGGCCTGGCCCAGTCCCGGCTGCTCACCGAATCGAAGGCGCTGCTGGCCCTCTACACCGCCCAGCAGGCCAGCCTCTACCCCACGCTGGGGGCCGAAGCCAGGAAACTGTACGCGGCCCTGGTGGCCTCCGACGAAACCCGCGACACCCTGTCCGCCACCATCGGCGGGGCCATTCTGGACCTGGCCGACGACCGCGCCGGCATTGCCCGCGCCCAGCACCGCTTCAAGGCCCAGCTGGAGCTCACGTTCGATAAAGCGGAGAAGGTGTACAGCTTCTTCGACTTCTCGGCCTCGAAAGTGTCGAAGAAAAGCAAGAAGAAGGAGGAAGCAAAACCCTGAGCCGGGCCGGACCAAGGTCCGGTGCCCATCACAACAAGCAAAAGCCCATCGGACCTCGGTCCGATGGGCTTTTATACTTCTGGAAGTGGTGCGGACCGAGGTGCGGTGGGGTTCCGGGATTTCGGAAGTGGGACGGACCGAGGTTCGGCCCGGTTCCGGGTGTTGTGGCAACGGCCCGTATCGAGGTACGGCCGGGTTCCGGAAATGCCGGAAGGGGAGGGGACCGAGGTACGGCCTATCTTCGCCCCTTCAATCAACTCCGTCATTCATGGCTAAAACGAGCACGCCGGCCGCCCCACCCGCCCCGCAACCGCCCTACCTCAAGCGCGTGCATTTGCGTAACGTGCCGCCCTTGCGCGACGTGAAAGCCGACTTCAAGCCCGGCCTCAATATCATCATTGGGAAGAATGGTTCGGGGAAGACAAATTTTATGCGGCTGGTGAGTGAGTTGACGGACCTTCATCGACCTAAATACAGAGGAGTTGGCTGCGACCTTACACTAGTTGTGAATGAGCTCGACATTAATATCCTTTTTAAGGATGGAGGTCGAGAGCAGTTTTATACGCCTAGCTATCCCCGTAGCGCCTCTAATCGTATTGCGTTAAAGACTGTAGTAACTCATAAATCTGCGGCTACAGAACATGAGATTGGGTTTGTAGCAGTTAATGCTGTTATGAGTGTGGTTAGTCCTAATCAATGGAATCTTGGGTACCAGATACTATCTATTTGGCATGGAATTCCAAATCACAGGCAAATAATTATTGACGAGGGAGCAGATTTGGCGTTTGATGACGCAGGCAGTATGTCAGTTACAAGCGAATCTGATAGCAATTGGCCGTTGGGAGGGGTATTAGAACGAGCGTTGATTGATTCGGTGGTACCTTATGATATTGGAAGCCTAGCGAACAAATTTACCTCCATCGCTTCAGAAGAAGTATACAAATTCATTATAAGCAGCATAACTATTTGTCTCGATAATCTAAATACATACCTGCCTGTCTACTCACCTATTCAAAGTGTGCGTTTGGGGAAACAATTTCAAGTGTATTCCAACTCTACAAAGGATGAGTTGATTGTGAAAGGATTGACGCTGGAATACCTAATAGCAGGTGATTGGCTGCCCTTTAGTGCTTTATCGGATGGAACAAAGCGTATTTTTTATATAGTTGGCGAGTTAACTACGCATTTATATTCTATCGGAAGACGAAATGATATAGGTTCAGTGCCTATAGATGTTGACAAAATCATCTTCCTCGAAGAGCCCGAACTCGGCATCCATCCCGACCAGCTCCAACTTCTGCTCCAACTCATTCGCGAAGTATCACGGGAGCATCAGGTCATTATGACCACGCACTCGCCCCAAACACTGGACATGCTCAGCGGGCAGGAACTCGACCGCATCACCATTTGCGAGTTTATACCGGGCAAGGGCACCCAAATGCGGAAGTTGAGCGCGGCCAAGAAGAACAAGGCCAAAGCCTACCTGCGCGACCAAGGTTTCTTGAGCGAGTTCTGGCGATTCTCCAATCTCGAAGACCCCGATTAGGGGCACGACCGATGGCGAAGAAGGCGACAAAGCCGGTTTTCCGGGTGGGCTTGCTGGGCGAATCGCCCAACGACACGAAGGCCGTAGCGCGGCTTCTCGGGCCGCGCTACGGCGGGCAGGTAGAATTTTTTACCCTTGTCCGCAACGTGACGGGCGACAACCTAGATACTCAGGGTGCCTTCCGGCAGTTGCGCCGCGACTACCAGTCCGAGCGTCCCAACCTAGTCGTCGTTATCCGCGACCTCGACGCGCTGGAAACCGACAAAGCGCAGCTGCGGCAACGGCAGGCGTATTTCCGTAAAGTAGCCAAGCAGGTCGGCGGCAAAAAAAAGGCGGTATACCTGCTCAATATTTACTCCATTGAGGCTCTTATTGCCGCGCACATCGAGCGATTCAACGAGTATTATAGCTCCGCTTGCCGCATTGAGGGTGATGTGATGCACATAGAGAAGCCGGTAGAGCTACTGAAAGAAGCTACCAGACACTGCAAAAAACAGTATCTGGAAGGCAATTGCGGCACCCTGCTTGCCCTTGTCAACTATGAAGTGCTGCTCAGCAACTGCCGTTACTTCCAGGCTTTCGACACGGAGTTGCGGTCGAAGCTGCCCACGCCGCCGACCGAGCCTGAAATAGCTGCCTAACACTTCAGCGCCTCCGTCAGGGCTTCCTTCACGCGGCGCAGGTCGCTTTCCGTCATGGCGGTGCCGCTGGGCAGGCACAGGCCGCGGGCAAAGAGGTCGGCGCACACCGCGCCGCCGTACATGGGCGCGGTGGCAAACAGCGGCTGTAGGTGCATGGGTTTCCAGAGCGGGCGGCTCTCGATGTTACGGGTTTCGAGGTGCCGGCGCAGGGGTTCGGGGGTGATGGGGACCGGGGGCGGGCCGTCCGCTGAATCGACGGGGTTCAGCAAAATGGTGGTGAGCCAGCGGTTCGAGTGGCTGCCGGAGGCCTCGGGGGCCAGGGCCACCGTGAGGCCGGGCAGGCCGGCGAGGTGCTGCCGGTACCAGGCAAAAATTTCGCGGCGGCGCTTCACGCGTTCCGGCAG
>JAYULN010000556.1:0-3579 GCA_043763525.1 Hymenobacter sp. | reverse complement strand
ATAACCTGTATTTTCACCGCGTGGTGCCCAACTTTGTGGCCCAGGGCGGCGACCCACGCGGCGACGGCAACGGCAGCGCCGCCTACAACCTGCGCTCCGAGTTTGGCGACCTGCGCTACCAGGAAGGCAGCGTGGGCCTGGCCTCGGCCGGCAAGGACACCGAGAGCTGCCAGTTTTTTATCACCCACACGCCCACCCCGCACCTGGATGGCCGCTACCCCATCTTCGCCCAGGTAGTGGGCGGCATGGATGTGGTGCATAAGCTCGAAATCGGCGACCAGATTCTGGGCGTGGAGCTGGTGGCCGTCCCATAAACCCGTTTGCGTACCCCGTATATGACTTCTTTGCTTCAAATTATTCCAGGCCAGTCGCTTTCCATGACCCAGGTCACTACTTACGCCCAGCAGCTTCAGGGCCTGGTGGTGCTGTACCTGCCCCGCGTGCTAATGGCCGCCGTAGCGCTGCTGGTGGGTTGGTGGGTGATTGGCCGGGCCAGTCGCCTGCTGGGCGCGGCCACCACGCGGCTCGACGTGTCGCTCAGCTCGTTTCTGACCAGTTTGGTCAACATTGTGTTGAAGGTGCTGCTGCTGGTTTCGGTGGCCGGCATGATGGGCTTTGAAACCACGTCGTTCGTTGCCATTCTGGGGGCGGCGGGGCTGGCCGTGGGATTGGCCTTGCAGGGCACGCTGGCCAATTTCGCGGGCGGCGTGCTCATCCTCATTTTCAAGCCCTACGTGCTGGGCGACACCATTGAGTCGCAAGGCAAAGCGGGCGAAGTGCGCGAAATTCAGATTTTCAACACCATCCTCGTCACCCCGCAGGGCGACACCATCATCCTGCCCAACGGCGCTACGTCGAACAACGTCATCGTGAACAAAACGGCTCAGAATAAGGCCCTGGTCGAAATTCTGGCCGACTTCGACGGCGCTACCGACCTCGATGCGCTGCGGGCCTGGGCCATCCCGCTCATGCAAGGCGATGAGCAGGTGTTGCCCAGCCCGGCCGCGCAAGTGGTGGTCACGGCCCTCAAGCCCGGCGGCATGGCGGTGGCTTTCCGGGCTTATACTTTGGCCGGCCACAACGGCCCCGCCCAGGCCCGCCTCATCGAGCTGCTCCAGCGCTCCCTCGTTCAGCAGGGCGTGAGTGGGCCGGTGCCGGTGTCGCACAGCTACGTGCATACGCTGCCGAGCTGATTTCTGCCTGGTGCGTTGGATATGCAGGGCTAAAAACCAGGATTATTGCGCAGCTATTTTGCGAATGCGCTGGTTTTCAGTATCAGCTACGTACACGTTGCCCTGCCCGTCGACGGCCACGCCGTTGGGCGAATCAAAACGAGCTGCGGTGCCAGCTCCATCAACGAAGCCCGCCACGCCACCACCGGCAAAAGTGGTGACTTCGTTCGTCAGACTGATTTTACGGATGCTGCTATTGGCTAAATCTGCCACGTACGCATTGCCCTGTGCATCCACCGCTACCCCGGTTGGCGAGTTGAAGCTAGCGCTACCAGCCGGGCCGTTGACAAAGCCGAAAAGGTGGTTGCCCGCCAAGGTGCTTACGGCACCCGCAGGCGAAATGCTTCGGATAAGGTGATTGGTGACATCGGCCACGTACACATTGCCCTGCGCCGTGAGGGAAATGCCGACGGGGCTATCAAACGTGGCCGTGTTGCCGGAGCCATTCATAAAACCCGCGGTGCCCGTGCCCGCCAGGGTGCTGACTATGCCCGCCGGGCTGATTTTGCGGATGCGCTGGTTATCGGTATCAGCTACGTACACGTTGCCCTGCCCGTCGACCGCTACGCCCTGAGGCCGGTTAAAAAGAGCTCCGTTGCCGGGGCCATCCATAAAACCCGCCGTACCCGTGCCCGCCAGGGTGCTGACCACACCCGCCGGGCTGATTTTACGGATGCGCTGATTTTCAGTGTCGGCCACGTAGACATTGCCCTGCCCATCGACCGCCACGCCCGTTGGCGTGTTGAAACGTGCTGCGTTGCCCGGGCCATCGATAAAGCCGGCCGGGCCTGTGCCGGCTACCGTGCTGACTACGCCCGCTGGCGTAATCCGTCGAATTCGATTGTTGCCCGCATCAGCTACGTACACATTGCCTTGTGCATCAACTGCTAGGCTGGTGGGGGTGTCGAACTGCGCTGCCGTGCCCATGCCGTCGGCGAAGCCAGTCAAGCTTCCTGCCAAAGTGGCAGTCAGGTTCTTGGGCGTACTTGCCGGAGGCGAATCCGGTGTTTTTTTACATGCAGTCAGCCCTGCCAGGAGCATAAAACTACTTAGAAGGGAAGTTTTCAGGGAAGAAGTCATACCAAAGAACAAGGAAGTAAATAAGGGCAAATTTACTTCCTTTTACCCTCCTGCTCAAAAAATCCGTCCTAACGGTTCACCAGTTTCAACGCGCCTTCGCCGTAGCGGGCTCCTACTATGGGGTGCGCGGCCAGCAAATCGCGCAATTGCGACAGGTCAGCCGTCGATAATTCTACGTCGGCTGCCGCCATGTTCTCCTCCAGATATTTGCGCCGTTTGGTGCCGGGAATGGGAATAATGTGCGCATCCTGGGCCAGCAGCCACGCCAGAGCCAATTGCGCCGTGGTTATTCCTTTTTCGACGGCTAATTGCCGCAGGCCCGCCATCAAGGGCAAGTTGGCATCGCCCACTTCCTCGCCGAAGCGGGGCATGCTACGGCGCAAATCCTGCTCGGCCAGCTGCGGGCCGGTAGTAGTGAGCAGCCCCCGCCCGAGCGGCGAAAAGGGCACCAGGCTCACGCCCAGCTCCTGGCAAGTGGGCAAAATTTCCGCTTCCACGTCGCGGGTAAACATCGAGTATTCCGATTGTAGGGCCGCGATGGGGTGCGTGGCCTGGGCGCGCCGCAGCGAAGCCGCTGAGGCTTCCGAAACGCCCAGAAATCGCACTTTGCCGGCCTGCACCAGCGCTGCCATGGCCCCCACCATTTCCTCAACGGGCACGGCCGGGTCGATGCGGTGGGCGTAGTACAGGTCGATGGTGTCGATGCCCAGGCGCTGGAGGCTGGCATCGCAGGCGGCGGCAATGCGCTCGGGGCGCACATCGACGCGGGTGCCGCTCTGGCTATCGGTCACAAAGCCGAATTTGGTGGCCAGAAAGATGCGTGCCCGGTTCGGCACCAGCACCTGCCGCAGCAGCGCCTCGTTGGCCCCGAAGCCGTAGATATCGGCCGTGTCCCAAAAAGTCACGCCCAGGTCGAGGGCGCGGTGCAGGGTGGCTACTGCCTCTTGCTCGTCGCTGGGGCCGTAGGCATAGTCCGAGGCCATCGACATGCAGCCTAGGCCCAGAGCAGATACTTGCTGGCCGGTGCGGCCCAGTTCGCGGGTTTTCATAATTGGAGTAGGGGAGAAGAGTGTAAGTATGGGAGTTAACAGCTGCTGTTACGCAGTGCCTTGGTTTAAGCACCGCAGGGGGCGTAGCGCGAACTTTGTCGTTCGCGTCCCCGTGCCGGTCAGGCGGCTTTACTGGCGTGGGGACGCGAACGGTGTCGTTCGCGCTACAACCTGCCGCGTAACAGCACTTATTTAACTGCTGTTACGCACCATCTTGA
>JAYULN010000555.1:0-3582 GCA_043763525.1 Hymenobacter sp. | reverse complement strand
GGGGGTGCAGCTTGGCCCCGCCGTTGCTGCTCTGCACCACCGTCCAGGGGTAGGAGGCGGGCTTGGTGTCGTGGATGATGAGCAGGCCGGTAGCGCCGTGGCGGGCGGCTTCCTCGTATTTGTAGCCCCAGCGGCCGTAGTACGTCATGGCCTTGCCCTTGAACATCGTGGTGTCGTTGCCCGCGTTGCCGGGGTCGTTTATCAGCACTACCACGGTTTTGTCCCGCACGTCGAGGCCGGCGTAGTCGTCCCACTTATACTCGGGGGCTACCACGCCGTAGCCGGCAAAATACCAGCGGCGAGTTCTTGATTTCGACCGTCGGCTTCTCCCGCTCGGTCAGGAACATGAAATCGGTGCGGTACTTCAGGGCCAGGCTTTTACCGTTGCCGGTTACGGTGGCGATGGAGTCGGGTTTGCCGTCGATTTCTACCAGCGGCACGGCCTGGAAGTACGAGCCATTCGGTGCGGGTTGCAGCCCCAGCTTCTTAAATTCCGAAGCCAGGTAATTCGTGGCTTTTTCCTCGCCGGCCGTGAACGGCCGCCGGCCCTGAAACGCATCCGAAGCCAGCACTTTGATGTGCCGGGCCAGCAGGGCGGGGGTGATGCCGTCGGCCGGGGCGGGCACGCTGGCCGTGTCGGTGGGGGCGGCTTCGGTGGTGGTGTCGGAAATAGCCGTCTCCGATGACGAGGTTTTGCCCCGGCAGCCCGCCAGCAGCAGGCCGGCGGCGGCCGGCACCAGCCACCCGCGCAGCGTGAATAAACGCATCAGCAAGGAATATTTAGCCCCGCCCAAAAAGCCAAGGCTGCCTACAGCCGTGCAAAATGCCCGGCCGCAATCCGTGCCCCGTGGTGGGGGCCCGATGTTGCGAATGTAACGCCCGGCCCTAGCGCAAGGCCCCCAGCAGGAAAAAAAACAGTAGTTGTGTAAGGTACACCAGCGGCACCAAGGGGTTGCGTTTCACGAAATTGGCCCGGTTGAACAACATTTGCAGCACGCAGGCGAAGATGAACCAGTCGCGGAAGTTCTGGAACGGGATGACGTTGGCCGTCCAGTGCCAGAAGTCGTACTGGCTGGCCACGGGCTCCATGCACATATCGAGCCCCACCATCAGCAGGGCCGCCAGCAGCGTGCGCGGCAGTTCGGGCAGGGACAGGCAGCGGGCCAGCGTGCCGCACACATAGGTAAGCACCAGCCAGTTGATGCCGATGGCTAAGGGCACGCCCAGCACTTGGTAGCCCAGCGTTTGGCCGTAGTAGTAGTGCCCGAAAAACTTACCCGTCAGCACCCCAATCACCTCCGCCGCAAACCCCAGCAGGCTCACCGACAGGCAGAACCCCCAGAAGCTAACGCTCCGTCCCGGCTGAAACGCCAGCAGCAGCAGTGCCGTGAGTACCAGCGTAAGCGGCGTAAACCGCAGGTAAAAATCAGGGTTATCAGAAAAAGCCAGCCCCACAAAGCCAGTAATGTGAAACAGCAGCACCAGGCCCTGGGCCACGCGCAGCCGGCCGGTATTCGCGGCCGGTAGCGGCTCGGTGTAATCAACCATAAGTAAGGAATGAGGACTGAAGAATGAGAAAGGAAGAATTACGCGGCTGATAATTCTTCCTTTCTCATTCTTCAGTCCTCATTGATAAGAGACGAAACGATTTTGGCCGATAGCAGGCACAGCGGAATACCGCCGCCCGGATGCACCGAGCCGCCGCAAAAGTACAGCCCTGCCAGCCGCCCCGAAAAATTAGGGTGCCGCAGGAACGCCGCCAGCGCGTTGTTGCTCGAGCTGCCATATAGCGCCCCGCCAAACGACGAGGTATCGGCCGCGATGCCGGGTGGGGTCCACACTTTTTCGGTCGCAATCAGCGGCTCGATATCCGTGCCCAGCGCCTGGCGCAGCCGGGCCAGCACCACGCGGCGGGTGTGCGCCGCGAGGGCGGCCCAGTCCTGGCCCTGGTCGTGGGGCACGTTCACCATCACAAACCAGTTTTCGTGGCCGGCCGGGGCATCGGTGGGCGTTTTTTTGGAAGTGATGTTCACGTACACCGTTACGTCGTCGGCCACGGTCTGCTCCCGAAAAATGGCCTGAAACTCCCGCTGGTAATCGGTCGAGAAGAAGATGTTGTGTAAATCCAGCTCGGGAAATTCGCGGCTGATGCCCCAGTAAAAAATCAGTGCTGAGGAAGAGCGCGGCTGGCTGAGGGTGCGCTCCGGCGCGGGCTCGCGGGGCAGCAGGCGGCGGTAGGTGGGCACCGCGTCCATGTTGCTCACCACCCGGCCAAAGTCGTACCCATCCAGCGCCGTGCGCAGGCCGGTTACGCGGCCCCCGGCCACGATAATTTCCTCCACCGGCTCGTTGTAGCGAAACTTCACACCGAACTCCGTGGCCAGCCGGTGCAGGCTTTCGGCAATGGCGTAGATGCCGCCCTGCGGGTAAAAAGCCCCGATTCCGTGTTCCAGGTGCGGAATCATGCTCAGCGTGGCCGGGGCCTGGTAGGGGTCCGAGCCGTTGTAGGTGGCGTAGCGGTCGAAGAGCTGCACGAGGCGCGGGTCGTCGCCAAAAGCCTTTTCGTGGCGCTGGTGCATGGTGCCCAGCAAGCCCAGCTGGGGCAGGGCGGCCACCGCCTTCAGCGTTTCGGGGCTGAGGTAGGTGCCGGCCTTGTGCAACGATTTATGCAGGAAAGTACCCGCCGTGGCCTCATACGCCCGGCCGCTCCGGGCCAGAAACTGCGTAACGGCCGCCGCCGGGGTGCCCAGCTTCGCTTCCACTTCGGCCGCGAATTTCCCGGCCTCGGCCCACGCGGCCAGCCGGGTGCCATCGGCAAAAAAGTAGTTGGTAATGGGGTCGAGCCGCTCGTAGCGGAAATAGTCGGTCGGCTCACGCCCCGCCAGCCGGAAAATATCGTCCACCAGCTGCGGCAGCGTAAACAGCGACGGCCCGGCATCGAAGCGATACCCGCCGGGCAGCGCAAATTGGTGCATCTTGCCCCCAAACGTGCTGGCCGCCTCAAATACGGTAACCTGGTGGCCCGCCACGGCCAGCCGCGCCGCCGTGGCCAGCCCGGCAATGCCCGCGCCGATTATGGCCACGGGCTTCGCTAACGCAATCAGGGATTTTTCGTGCATTTATAATGAACCACTGAAAGTCCGAATGGGCCGTAGGTGGTGTTTTTTTTAGCGAGGGTAGCAAACAATGCCATAGGGGTTATCCCGACTAGCTTTGGTATGGAGAATGGGCAGAGCAGTATCCATCAGCAGGGTGGCATCTTCAGGGGTAAGTACTTTTCTAATCCTATTGGCCCATTCTAAGTTGTCACACAAATGCTTTGTTGCATACAGCATGCTGATGAAGCTGTTTAGAAAGTCGGTTTTTGGTTAATTTAGAAAGTCGGTTTTTGGTTAATTTTTCGCAAAAAGATGACCACAAAGGCGAGCCAGTGCCAGGCGAGCCCGTTGCCGACGCTGGCTTCATAGCGTACGAGCAAGGTTGTGAAGCCGTCGAGCCAGGCGTTGGCGTGTTCGACCACGACGCGGCGGCGGTAAAGCTCGGGGTCAAAAAAGGTATCGTCGTCGGTCTGCCAGTCGGCGG
>JAYULN010000554.1:0-1400 GCA_043763525.1 Hymenobacter sp. | reverse complement strand
TGCCGTAAATCGGGAAGGCGTCGCGCTCGGGCTGGAAATAAAACGGGTAATCGTCCCAGCTCCAGCTGGGGCCGTAGGCGGGCACGGTGGCAATGTCGGCGTAGGCCAGCAGCTTTTCGGGGCGGCTTTGCAGAAAAGTGTAGGCGCGGCGACTGGGTACGTCGCCGTGCAGAAAAGTAGGGTCGCCGGTGCCCTGAAAAAACAGCGTGTCGCCCCGCGAGAAGTAGCGCAGGCTGGGCACCGAGTCGGGCAGCAGCTTCAGGCCGGCGTAAAAGCTGAAGAGCTTCATCATGCTGGCCGGCGTGAAATAACGCGCCTCATTGTAGCTGAACAGGGCTTCGCCGGTGGCCGCATCGGCCAGGCACAGGCCCACCTGGTGCTGGCGCAGCACGGCCGAGCTATCGAGCTTGCCTTGCAGCCAAGGGAGCTGGCCGGCGACCGGTGGCGCGGCGGCGGGGTCTTTTTCGGGGGCCTGGGCGCAGGCCGGCAGCTGGGTGGTGCCCAGTATTAATAACAGCAGGAAATGGAGGGGGCGTGGCAGCACGGATACAGCTTTAGCAAGGTGTTGGGACGCAACTACGGCGGCCCAACAAAACTAACCACCCGCTCGCCCTCAAACTACGCTTACCTTTGTCTCCCGAAATGCCAGACCGCTCCAACCCCTCCCAGCCAGCCGCCGCCAAGTACATTTTTGTTACTGGCGGCGTCACCTCCTCCCTCGGCAAGGGCATTATTTCGGCCTCTTTAGCGAAGCTTCTGCAAGCGCGCGGCTTCCGGGTTACCATCCAGAAGTTTGACCCGTACATCAACATCGACCCCGGCACGCTGAACCCGTACGAGCACGGCGAATGCTACGTAACCGACGACGGGGCCGAAACCGACCTCGACCTCGGCCACTACGAGCGATTTCTGAACACGCCCACCTCGCAGGCCAACAACGTAACCACGGGCCGGATTTACGACACCGTCATCCGCCGCGAGCGCGAAGGTGCGTTCCTCGGCAAAACGGTGCAGGTGGTGCCCCACATCACCGACGAAATAAAGCGGCGCATGCTGCTGCTGGGCCAGAACGGCCAGTTCGACGTGGTGATTACCGAAATCGGCGGCTGCATCGGCGACATCGAGAGCCTGCCCTTTGTGGAGGCCGTGCGCCAGCTGCGCTGGGAGTTGCCCGATTATGATTCGTTGGTCATTCACCTCACGCTGGTACCCTATCTGAAGGCCGCCGGCGAGCTCAAGACCAAGCCCACGCAGCATTCGGTGCGCGACCTGCGCGAGGCCGGCCTGCAGCCCGACATCCTGGTCTGCCGCACCGAGCACCCCATGCCGGCGGATATGCGCCGTAAAATCGCGCTGTTCTGCAACGTCAAAATCAACTCCGTCATCGAGTCGCTCGATGC
>JAYULN010000553.1:0-3588 GCA_043763525.1 Hymenobacter sp. | reverse complement strand
GATTGCTGAACAAGTTTTCTGTACCAAATCGGCTTCTTTTGACGATGCTTCACCGAGCCACGGGCGGTTGACAGACTTGTACAGAAATACGTTCGTTTTACTGTACAAGTCAGCCGACTGCTTTTAAAATCAAATTTTTCCTAATGGCCCGCCACTTGCCCTTACTCGACGCCACCCAGCGTCGCGCGTTCGACCAGCCGCCGCCTTTCAACCGGTCGCAACGGCAACTCTTTTTTGTCTTGCCCGACTGGGCCGCCCAATTTCTGGACACGCTGTTGGCCCCGCACAGCCGGGGCGGCTTCGTGCTCCAGGTCGGCTACTTCAAGGCCACGGGACGCTTCTTCCCTGCCGACCGGTTTCTGGTGGCCGACCAAGGGTACGTGCAGCAGCGCCACCACTTGGGAGAGGTCGAGTGGGCACGCTACGACAAGGCCACCCGCTTTCATCACCGCCAACATATTCTCCAGCAATTCGGCGTGTTGTCCTTCGAGCAGGCCGAAGCCGCCGTGCGCCAGCAGGTGACGCATTTCGCCCGTCAGCAAATGAACCCGGTGGCGGTGTTTCACTCCGCTGCCGATTACATCCGCGCCCACCGCTGGGAGCTGCCGACCTACGCCGCGCTGGCCGGCCTCGTCACCGAGGCCTTCCGCACAGTGGAGCAGCAGCTCACCACCCAGTTGGGCCACCACCTGACGCCCGCCGTGCGCCAGCAGCTGGACGCCTTGTTCACCACGCCCGAAGAAGCCCCGGCCCATTCCCACCGACCCTACCGGCTGACCACGCTCAAGCGCAGCCTGGAGTTGATGCGCCCGATGGCTATCCGCGCCAACGTGCAGGACTACGCCGTGCTGCAGACGTTGTTTAGCCAGGTGTACCCCGTGGTGCAGGCCCTGGACTTATCGGAGGAGGTCGTGCGCTACTATGCCCGTTACGTCGAGCGGACGCAGGTTTTTCAGGTGCAGCAGCAGGCCGACAAGAAGTACCTGATGGTGCTCTGCTTCGTGGTCTACCAGTACTACCAGGTGGGCGACCTGCTCACCGAAACGCTGCTGCAGGCCGTGCAGACCCACCGCAACGCCGCCCAGCGGGAAACGCAGGAGCGCGTCTACCGCCAGCAGCAGGACTCGGCCGGCCAGCTGCGCCAGGTGGAAGGCGTGGTCAGCCATGGCATGGCCTTGGCGCAACTGGAAGAAGTGGCCTTTTCGTTTGCATGCACCAACGAGGAAAAGGTAACGGCCCTGCTGGACTGGCTGCAAACCCCGGCCGTGGCCGCTTTTGCGCAACTGGGCCACACGGCGCAGCAATTGCGCAAAGGGGGCGGGGGCAGTTCCGGTGGCCCCTACTATCAGGTTATCGAAGCGCGCTCGCGCGCCCTCCAGCGCCGGCTGGGCGAGATTTTGCGCACCGTGGCCTACGAAGGGGCGGCCGATAGCCCGCTGGCGCAGGCCCTGGCCCAGTACCGGGCGCGGGACGGGCAGGTGAGCGCTCAGCCCCCGACTACCTTCTTGAAAGCCGCGGAACGGGCCGCCCTGGCGCAGGCCGAAAGTCCGGTTTCCCTGTATAAGGCCCTGCTGGCCGGCCACGTGGCCGACCACCTGAAAGCGGGCAAGCTGAACCTGGCCCATTCGCTGCGCTACCGCCCGTTCGACACCTACCTGTTGGAGGTTGCCACCTGGCAGCGGCAGCGGGACGCGTTGCTGGCGCAAACGGACCTGGTGCACCTACGCGAGCCGGGGCCTTGGTTGAGCGAGTGGCAAGCCAAGCTGGCCACCGCCTTCGCCCGCACCTGCGAGCGGCTGCACGCTGGCACCAACCCCGGCGTCAAGACGCGCGCCAACGGGCGCCCCCGCTTCCTGACGCCGGCCCGGCCCCGGGACGAGGACGCCCCAGCACCGCGGACATTGTTTCCGGGGCCGGGCCTGATTTCGCTGCACGAAGTGCTGCACACCGTGAATGCCGAATGCCGCTTCACCGACTGCCTCACCCACTGGAGCCCGCGCAATCGGCCGGCCCGGCCGGCCGAGCGGGTGTTCTTCGCCGGTACCATGGCCTATGGCTGCAACCTGGGCCTGACGCGCATGGCCCACGCCACCAAGCACGTGGCGCTCGCCACGTTGGAAAACACCGTCAACTGGTATTTCTCGCTCGACAACCTGCGCCGGGCCAACGACGCCGTGGTGGCCCTGACCGGCAAGCTGCCCGTTAGCCGCCTCTTTCAGCGGCACCCCGAGGCGGTCCACACCTCCTCCGACGGCCAGAAGTACTACGTGGCCGTCGATTCGATTCACGCCACCTACTCCTATAAGTACTTTGGGCAGGAAAAAGGGATTGTCTCGTATGGCTTCCTCGACGACCGCCACCGGCTCTTTTACTCGACCACGTTCAGCTCGTCCGAACGGGAGGCCCCGTACCTGGTCGACGGCCTGCTGCACAACGACATAGTCGAGTCCACCATCCACAGCACCGACACGCACGGCTTCACGGAAGTCAACTTCGCCCTCACTGCTTTCTTGGGCATCGAATTCGCGCCCCGCATCCAGTCCTTTCAGGACCAGCAGTTCTACGCCTTCGCCGGCATGGACGTGCCCGACCTGACGGCCTATGGCCTGGCCCCGGTCAAGTACATCGACCGCGCGCTAATCGAGGCCCAATGGGACACCCTCTTGCGACTGGTCGTCAGCCTCAAGCAGAAGCACGTGACGACTTCCACGCTGCTGCGCCGGCTCAATTCCTACTCGCAGCAGCATCCCGTGTACCTAGCCTTGCGCGAGTTGGGTCGGGTGGTGCGCACCGAATTTCTGCTCCGCTACATGGACGACCAGGCCCTGCGCAAGCGCATCGACGACCAGCTGGACAAACTCGAAAGCACGCATACCTTCGCCCGGGCCGTGTTTTACGGCCAAAACGGCCAGATTCCCTACGCCGGCAAGGAAGAACAGCAAGTCGCCGATGCCTGCAAGCGGCTGGTGCAAAACACGATTGTGTGCTGGAATTGCCTTTACCTCAACCAGTACCTCTTTCAGGCCCCAGCGGCCGAGCGCCAGGCGGTGGCCGATGCCATCGCGGCTAGTTCACCCGTGAGCTGGCAGCATATCAACCTGCACGGCGAGTTTGACTTCTCGGATGATGCCCTCAAGGACTCGCTCCGCTTCGATGTAGAGGCCCTGTTGGCTTTCAACTGGGGGCACACCGCTAACCCTCCCGATTAACTTTTGGACCAAACTTTTAACCAAGGCCGGTGTTGCTGAATCAGCGACAGGTCGGCTTCACTGAAGGTGTACTGTCGGATGAACTCCTCCGGGCTTTCGGGCAGCGCCAGGAGTTGTTCCCGCTCTGTCGCTGATAGAGTGGAACGACGAGGCATGAGCAGCGAGGGCGTGAGAAAATCGGAGGGTTAAAGGTGGTGATTCAGCGTCACTCTGCCAACAGCGGCCCCAATTTTCCTATAGAAGCTGTTTAGAAAGTCGGTCGGCGGTCGATTTTTCGCAAAGGCGGTGGTCTAACCTAAGGTGAGATTATAATTATCAATTACAATTTTAATTCGGGCTGTATGCCCGGCTAAGCTTTTGCTGAACGAGCAGGATTTGC
>JAYULN010000552.1:0-9010 GCA_043763525.1 Hymenobacter sp. | reverse complement strand
CCGCTCGACGTGATGACCTACCAGGCCCACCTCACGGCCAAGCTGCCCCGCGAAAAGGTGTTCGGCATGGCCGGCATTCTGGACACGGCCCGCTACCGCGCCTTCCTGGCCGAGGCCCTGAACGTGAGTCCGAAAGACATTCAGGCGGTGCTGATGGGTGGCCACGGCGACACCATGGTGCCCCTGCCCCGCTACACCACCGTGGCCGGCATTCCGGTTACCGAGCTGATTTCCAAGGAGAAGCTGGATGCCATTGTGGAGCGCACCAAGAACGGCGGCGGCGAGCTGGTGAAACTCATGGGTACTTCGGCCTGGTACGCGCCCGGCGCGGCGGCGGCCCAAATGGTGGAGGCCATCGTGCGCGACCAGCGCCGCGTGTTCCCGGTGTGTCTGGAGTTGCAGGGCGAGTACGGCATCAACGGCGTGTACCTGGGTGCCCCGGTTATCCTGGGCAAAAACGGCGTGGAGCGCGTGATTGAACTACAGCTCAACGACGAAGAAAAAGCCATGCTCGAAACCTCGCGCGGCCACGTGAAAGAGGTGATGGAAGCCCTGGACAAAATGACGGCAGTAGCCTAACTACTCGTTGTGGTAAACAAATCGACCGGCCTTGCAGTAGGTCGGTCGGTTTTTTTATGACCATGAGTTGGGTGAGGGAGAAACTACCAGTGCAGCGACAATACGTCAATAATCTTGCCTTTGAATCATACCCGTTTCAGAGTAGCCGGGTCCAGACTACAGTGCGGCCCAGCAACGGAATCCCCAGGTAACCCCGCACGACCAGGGTATTGACATTGCGCAGTTTTAGGGCGCATGAGTAGGTTGTGCCAGTGATGGGGTCGTAGACGGTGCCGCCCCGCCAGGCACCCTTGCCGTTGGAACGGAAGCCCTGCAGGATGACTGCGCCCAGCAGGTCGCGGCCGCGCAGGTGAGGGTCGGGGTTGTGGTCATCGAGACGGCGGGAGGTGGTGGGACCCACGACTTTGCCATAAAACTGGCCATTTTACTCGTAAATCTCCAGCACGCCTTGCTTATCCGCTGGTTGCCAGCGCCCGACAATTGCCGTGGGAGTAGGCTGGCTGGCCGAGCATAGCGTGGGCCTGAGCAGCACCGTGAGTAACAGGAAAAAAATCATTTCCATGATTATCGGGGATTTACATCAGGAAAAAACCCGTAAAGCGTGCCTGAAAAGGCCATTCATTGTAGCAACGGCAAAGTATCTGGAAAGCGTTAAGCGGTGCCTTCCGGGCCGGGCCGCCACGGACTTATTCCGGCGCACACTTACCACAAAGTATGCTTACTTTGCATCATCAGCTGGTTAATCTGCCTTCCGCCGCCCATGAAAAAAGAGCTTACAAATTCGTTCGATAAGGTGTACCTGACCATCGAGTTTGAGGAAGCCAACAACTGGGTCTACAATAACTGGTTTGGCGTGCTGCCCACAGACAAGGTTATTCAGGGCTGCCAGGCAACCATCGACTACCTGCGGGAGCACCTGTGCCCCAATATGCTGAACGACAACCGCGCGGTAATCGGCTCCTGGAGCGCGGCCAATGAGTGGATTGCCACCACCTGGGTGCCGCAGGTGCTACGGCTGGGCCTGAAGAAGTTCGCCCACGTTGTGTCGCCGGGCATATTCGGGCAGGCCTCGGCCGCCGAAATGGTAACCCGCGTGGGCACTCAGCTCGAAATGCGTCTTTTCGAGGATATTGACCTGGCCAAAGCCTGGCTGCGCGAGTAGCGCCCAGCGCCCTGGTACCCTACTGCTGACTGGCCCGAAATAGCTTCTGCTTTTCGTCCTTGGAGAGGCTCTCGTAGCCGGAGCGCGAAATCTTATCGAGGATGTTGTCGATTTCATCCTGCAAGGGCTGGCCGGGCACAACGGGCTTTTTGCTGCCGCTGGCCGAGGTAGCCGCCACGGGCTCGGGGCGGCGGGTGGTGCTGCTGATGCGCATGGTGGGCCGGCGGGCGGTGAGCTTACTGAAGAAGTTACCCACGGCCTGCACCGGCCGGCCCAGGTCACGGCCCGCCTGTAGCTGCTTGATGAACACGAAGCCCAGCAACGCCCCGCCGAGGTGGGCAATTTCGCCGCCGGGGTTGCCGCCGTTCACGCCGGCCAGCGAGATGAGCACGACCACGGCCGCAATCCACTTAATCTTCACCGGGCCGATGAGAATGAGCATGAACGTGTAGTCGGGCAGCAGCGTGGCCCCGGCCACGATGATAGCCGTGACGGCCGCCGAAGCACCAATCATGGGCGAGCCCACGGCCGGCTGGAATGCCGGTATCAGGTTGTAGCTGAGCAGGAAAACGGCCGCGCCGGCCAGCGCCCCCAGCACGTAGATGCTCACCAGGCGACGGTCGCCGAGGTACTCGCGCACCAGCTGGCCGAACCAGTACAGGTTCAGCATGTTAAACAGGATGTGAAAGAAGCCTTCGTGGGTGAAAGCGTACGTCAGCAGCGTCCAGGGGTGGCGCAGCAGAATGGGCAGCGCCGACGACAGCTCGAACTGCCGCAGCACGGGCGGGTAGTAGCCGCTGGCGCTGCTCACGGTGAGAACGGTGCGCAGCACAATCAGGCCCGCGAACACCAGCACATTCAGCAAAATGAGCTGGATGAGGGCATTATCGCGGCGGCTGAACGCGGTGCGGATATCTTGAACGATGCTCATAATACGAATTAAACGAATTTCACGGAATAGCCGACGACTTTCTTTTGGCAATTATTAACTGCTGTTACGCGGTGCCTTGCTTTAAGCGCCTCTGGGGTTGTAGCGCGAACGGTGTCGTTCGCGACCCCGTGCCGTTCGGGCGGCTTTACTGGCGCGGAGACGCGAACGACACCGTTCGCGCTACAACCTACTGCGTAACAGCAGTAATTAACTGCTGTTACGCACACCCTTGACTGATTGCTTGGAAATGGCTTTCTCTGAAGTAGCAAAAGTCGCTTTCCAGCAACTGAAGACAATCACTGCGTAACAGCAGTTATTACAGCGGTTCCCAGTCGTTCAGCCCGCGTTCTGGCAACAACCGGTCCGACGGCTCCGCCGTCGGACCGGGACACGTACACTGATGTGAAAGCTGCTCTAATTGCCAATTAATTAATAAAACCGTTCCCGGCCGCTTTCCCAGAACTTGAGCACGACGAAGCCGATGAGCAGGCCGCCGAGGTGGGCAAAGTGGGCCACGTTGTCGCCGGGCGTGCGGTGTACGCCCGCGTACAATTCATACGCCGCATACAGAAAAACGAAGTACTTGGCCTTGATGGGAAACGGGAAAAACAGCAGCATCAGCTCGGTGTTCGGAAACAGGTAGGCGAAGGCGAACAGAACGCCGAACAAAGCCCCGGACGCGCCCAACATGCCGCCACTGCGCGAGTCAAGGGTTTCAGTCACCGCGCCGTCCACGGCATTAGTGGCGGCGCTGATGTATTCCTGGTTTTGCGGATTGCGCTGCAGCGCCCCGGCCAGGGTTTCATATCCCGTAGCGTCGGGGAAATAAGCGCGGAAGAAATTGGCAAAATCGGCCCCACTTGGCGACTGGTGAAACTCCTGCCGCGCCTGCTCCATTTTGTGGCCTTCGTAGGCCCGCACGCCTTCGTAGAGCAGCCCCGCGCCTACCCCGCAAACCAGCCAGAAGGTGAGGAAACGTGACGCGCCCCAGCGCTGCTCCAGCAACGGCCCAAACGAAATCAGCCCGAACATATTGGCCAGCAGGTGCCCCCAACTGCCGTGCAGAAACATGTAGGTGAAAAACTGCCAGGGAAAGAAGTACGGCGAGCCAATGGGATAAAGGCTCCCAACTTGGGTGATGAGCGGCAGCAAGCTGGTTTGGGCCAGAAAAAATGCGACGTTCGCAATCAGCAAATTACGAACGGTGGGGGTCAGATTAAACATGGAGCGAAGGTAGGCTGCCGCGAAAGCTTCGCGGCCAAGGCTTATTTACGGAAGAAGTTGGCCAGCTGCTGGCCGTCGAGCAGAACGAGGGTTTTGCGGCCATCGGGGGTGTAGCCGGGGGTTTGGCAGGCGAAGAGGCGGTCGGCGAGGGCGTTGAGTTCGGCTTCGGGCAGGCGGGTGATGGCGGTGCCGGCGGCGACGCGCCGGGCCAGGGCGCGGGCCAGGTTTTCGCGCTGGTCGAGCTTGAGCGGGCCGGCGGCGGTGCGAAACTGCTCAATCAGGCTTTCGAGCAGCTCTTTTTCGTCCTGGGCGGGCATGCCGGCCGGAATGGCTTCCACGGCAATGGTATTGGGGCCGAACTCGGCAAAGGTGAACCCCAGCGCATGCAGCGGCTCGGCCAGCTCGCGCAGCACGGCAAAATCGGCTGGCGAAAACGTAACGGTGCGCGGAAACAGCAGCGTTTGCGAGGTACCCACAGCCCGCGTGAGCTCCTGCCGGTACTGCTCGTAGAGGATGCGCTCGCGGGCCGCTTCCTGGTCAATCAGCAGCACGCCCGACTTCACCGGCACCAGCACAAAGCGCTGCTGCACCTGCACGGCCCGGCTGCCCGCGCCGCCTTCGCGGGCCGGGGCAACCGGGCCGGGCGGGGTTTCCGGCAAGGTTAACCCAAGCGAAAAATCGGCGTTGGCGGGCCGTCTCCCGACGGTGGCAGTGTCGGCAGCGGGCGGGGTTTCAAAGCTGCGGATGGTCACTTCGTCAATCGTGGCATCGGCGCGTACGGGCTGGCCCAGCTCACGGTAAAACGCTTCGAGCTCGCGGCGGGCCTGCTCGGTGGGGCGTGGCGGCAGCGGGCGCTCGAAGCCGTCGCGGCGGGTATCGGCATTGAAGTTGGCGAAGCCGGCCGGGCCGGCGGGCAGGCGGCCGGCCGAAGAGGCTGCCGCTGCCAATGCATCGGGGCGGTAGCCGTCGGCACTGGCGGCGCGGGCTGCGGCGGTGGCAGCGGGCAGGTGGTCGTCGGTTTCGGTGGGCACGCCGCCGGTGCCTTTGCCGGCCCGCAGCGGGCGAATGGGCGCAAAGTTTACGTCGCCATCAAAGTCGAGCGAGGGCGCGATGTTGTGCAGTCCCAGGCTCTGCTTCACGGCGGCGCGCACCACGGCGTACACCGTTTTCTCGTCCTCGAACTTGATTTCCGTCTTGGTCGGATGCACGTTGATGTCGATGGCCTTGGGGTCAAGCTCCAGAAACAGCACGTAGAACGGGTGCGTGTCGCGAGCCAGCAGGCCCTCGTAGGCTGCCAGCACGGCGTGGTTGAGGTAGGCCGAGCGAATGAACCGATTATTAACGAAGAAAAACTGGTCGCCCCGGCTTTTCTTCGACGACTCGGGCTTGCCCACGAAACCCTTCACCGAAATGGAATGCGTCACCTCCTCGCAGGCGGCCAGCTGCTCCTTGTAGCCATTGCCCAGCAGCGCCACAATGCGCTGGCTGAGCTTGCCGGCGGGCAGGCCAAACACCTCCAGGTCATTCTGATATAATGAAAAGGCAATCTGCGGGTTAGCCAGCGCCACGTGTTGAAACTCATCGAGAATATGCCGCATTTCCACGGCGTTGCTCTTGAGGAAGTTGCGCCGGGCCGGCACGTTGAAAAACAGGTTTTTAACGGCGATGCTCGTGCCGTCGGGGCAGGCGGTGGGCTGCTGGCTGGTGACTTGCGAGCCTTCCACGAGCAGTAGCGTACCGGTGTCGTGGTCGCGCTGCTTGGTGCGGATTTCGACCTGGGCCACGGCCGCAATGCTGGCCAGCGCCTCGCCCCGGAAGCCGAGCGTGCGGATGCGGAACAGGTCTTCCGTCGAGCGGATTTTGCTGGTGGCGTGGCGCTCCAGGCTCATGCGGGCATCGGTGGGCGACATGCCGGCCCCGTTGTCCACCACCTGCACGAGCTGCTTGCCGGCCTCTTTTACAATAAGTTGCACCTGGGCGGCCCCGGCATCAACGGCATTTTCCAGCAGCTCCTTCACCACTGAGGCGGGGCGCTGCACTACTTCGCCGGCCGCAATCTGGTTGGCGAGGTATTCGGGAAGCAGATGAATGATATCGGGCATCGGGAAAAAGCGAAGAACAGAGAACAATCAGCCGACGAGGGGCAGATAACCAGCACGTAAACAAGCCGGAACGGGCCAGGCAATAACCAAAAAAGCGCCGCGTTATCACCCCGCAAAGGGGTTTCCTGCGTAACTTTGGGACTAAATAGGCAACTATAAGTAGTTAGTATTCGATATTCAGTTGTCAGAAACGGTGAGGGCCGTCCGGCGGCTGAATTCTGGGGCTGACTACGTTTTACAAGCTTTGGAACCTCCAAACCCCGTTGCTGGGTTCCGTTAGATAACCACGACAAAAGTACGGCCCCCGCGGCCCGTTTGCCACTTGAACAACCCCACCAACCCCACGGGGCTGATGCGCATCCCTTTGCAGCTGGGCCTCGTCGCCTTGCTGCTGGCCACGGGCTTGTTGCTGTCATTTTCCGAGAATAAAAAACTGCCTGCCGACCCGCTCCCGACCTCGCCGGCCGGCACGGCGTGGGTCGACAGCGTGTTCAGCTCGCTCACGCCCGAGCAGCGCCTGGGGCAGCTGTTCATGGTGGCCGCGTACTCCAATAAAGACCGCGCCCATGCCGAACGCATCGAGCGCCTGGTGCGCAACCAAAACATCGGCGGCGTGATGTTTATGCAGGGCGGCCCCCGCCGGCAGGCCCTGATGACCAACCGCTTGCAGGCCGCTGCCAAAGTGCCGCTGCTCATCGCCATGGATGCCGAGTGGGGCCTCGATATGCGCCTCGACTCGTCGGCTCACTTTGCCAAGCAGATGACGCTGGGGGCCATGGACGACCCCAAATACGTGTACCAGATGGGCCGCGACATTGCCCGCAAAATGCGCGCCCTGGGCGTGCATATCGACTTCGCGCCGGTGCTCGACGTGAACTCGAACCCCGGCAACCCGGTGATTGGCAACCGCTCGTTTGGCGAGGACCAGGAGCGGGTGGCCCGGCTGGGCAGCCAGTATATCAAGGGCTTGCAGGAGAACAACATCATTGCGGTGGCCAAGCACTTCCCCGGCCACGGCGACACCGACACCGACTCGCACGTGGCCCTGCCGGTCATCAATACCGACATGGCCCGCCTCACGAAAGTGGATTTGGTGCCGTTTCAGCGCTCGTTCGAGGACGGCATCATGGGCGTGATGGTGGCCCACCTCTACATGCCGCTCTTCGACACGACCAATGCCAAAACCACCACGCTTTCGCACGCGCTGGTGACGGACTTGCTGAAGGACAAAATGGGATTTAAGGGCCTGGTATTCACCGATGCGCTCAACATGAAGAGCGTGAGCAAGCTGTATAAAGACGGCGAGCTGGATGCCATGGCGCTGGCCGCCGGCAACGACGTGCTGCTGTTTTCGGAGGACGTGCCGGCGGCGCTGTTTCGCATTCAGGAAGCCGTGAAAGCTGGCCACCTTCAGCAGGAGGATTTGGATTTTCGCGTCAAGAAGATTCTGCGGGCCAAGTACTGGGCCGGGCTGGCCAAGTACAAGCCCACCAACCTGGCCACGCTGCGCGACAGCCTGAACCTGCCCGGCTCGAAGGTGCTGGCCCAGAATATTTTCGAGCACGCCGTTACCGTCGTTAAGAACGAGGACCAGCTCCTCCCCTTCCAACGGATTGACACGCTGCGGATTGCGGCCATTACCATCGGCACGCAGGCCGAGGGGCCTTATGCTACTATTTTCAATAAGTACCAGCCCGGCCCGGTGTACGCCGTGCCCGACCGCTACGCGCCGGACTCTACGTTTGCCCGCATCGCCGCCCGGCTGCAAGGCTACAACGTGGTGGTGGTGAGCCTGCACGGCATGAACAACACGCCCAGCCACAGCTACGGCATAGGCGACGGGGCCCTGAAATTCATTAAGGAGTTGGAGGCCAACAAGCGCTTCAAAACGGTGGTGGTGGCCATGGGCAATGCCTATGGCCTGAAGTTTTTGGAAGATGCCCGCACGCTGGTTTGCGGCTACGAAGACCACTACGCGGCCCAGCTGGTGGTGCCGCAGGTGCTGTTTGGGGCGCTGCCGGCGCGGGGCAAGCTACCCGTCACGGTGTCGCCCACGCTCAAAATGGCTACCGGCATTGCCACGCTCAGCCTCAGTCGCCTGCGCTACGCCGTGCCGGAAAGCGAAGGGCTGAACTCGCGCGTGCTGGCCCAGATTGACAACATTGCCCTCGAAAGCCAGACCTATGCCGCCGCTCCCGGCTGCCAGGTGCTGGTGGCCAAAAACGGCACCGTGGTGTTCGACCAGAACTACGGCTACTGCACCTACGACCAAAGCCAACCCGTGACCAGCAGTACGTTATACGACCTGGCTTCGGTAACCAAAGTCGCCGGCACGCTGCAAGCCGTGATGTACCTCAAGGACCAGGGCAAGCTGAATCTGGAAGAGAAAGTGGCTACCTACCTGCCCGAGCTGGCCCGCACCAACAAGCGCGACATAACCATCCGCGACGTGCTGCTGCACCAGGCCGGGCTCAAACCGGGTATCCCCACCTGGGAGCGCACCATCAATAGCAATGGCCTGAAACCCACCTTTTATGCCAGCGCCAAATCGGATAATTTCCCCAACGAGGTAGCGCCCGGCGAGTTCAGTACCAAGGCCGCCGACGACTCGGTGTGGGCCTGGACGATGCGTTCGAGCCTGCTGCCCAAAGTGAAAGGTGTGTATCCGACCGAGTATTCCGATTTGAGCTTTATGGTGATGAAGCGGGTGTGCGAAAAGATTCTGCAACAACCGCTGGAAAACTTTTTGCAGGATAATTTCTACCGTCCGCTGGGCCTGGGCAGCATGACGTACAACCCCTTGCAGCGCTTTCCCAAAAGCTGCATCGCGCCCACCGAGAACGATACCTACTACCGCCGCGAGCAGCTGCAAGGCACAGTACACGACCAAACGGCCGCCCTTGTAGGTGGCGTGGGTGGCCACGCCGGCCTGTTCGCCACGGCCAACGACTTGGCCGTGCTCATGCAGATGAACCTGCAAAACGGCCGCTACGGTGGCTCCCGCTACTTCGT
>JAYULN010000551.1:0-1402 GCA_043763525.1 Hymenobacter sp. | reverse complement strand
AGCTGTGCGGCATGACCGGCACGGCCGAAACCGAAGCCGGCGAGTTCTGGGAAATCTACAAGCTCGACGTGGTGGTGATTCCCACCAACCGGGTGATTTCGCGCAAAGACTCCGACGACCAGGTGTACAAAACGGTTCGTGAGAAATACAACGCCGTAGCCCTCGAAATCCAGAAACTGGTGGAAGCCGGCCGCCCCGTGCTGGTCGGTACCACTTCGGTAGAAATTTCGGAGCTGATGAGCCGCATGCTGAAGCTGCGCGGCATTCCGCACCAGGTGTTGAACGCCAAGCAGAACCAGCGCGAGGCCGAGATTGTGGCCGGCGCGGGCTTCCCCGGCACCGTAACCATTGCCACCAACATGGCCGGCCGGGGCACCGACATTAAGCTGCGCGAGACTTCGCGCGAGTCGGGTGGCCTGGCCATCATTGGCACCGAGCGCCACGAAAGCCGCCGTGTCGACCGCCAGCTGCGGGGCCGCGCCGGCCGCCAGGGCGACCCCGGCACCTCGCAGTTCTTCGTGAGCCTGGAGGATAACCTGATGCGCCTGTTCGGCTCGGACCGGATTGCCAAACTCATGGACCGCATGGGCATGGAAGAGGGCGAAGTCATCCAGCACTCGATGATTACGAATTCCATCGAGCGGGCTCAGAAGAAGGTGGAGGAGAATAACTTCGGTACCCGCAAGCGCCTGCTGGAGTACGACGATGTGATGAATGCCCAGCGCGAAGTGGTGTACAAGCGCCGCCGCAACGCCCTGCACGGCGACCGCATGGAAGTCGATATCCTCAACATGATTTACGACGTGAGCGAGGACATCGCCGCCGGCCATAAAATCACGGGTGATTTCGAGGACTTCAAGCTGGCCGTTATCAAGGTGTTCGGCTACGATACCTACCTCACGGCCCAGGATTTGACCAGCCTGCAAGTGGCGGCGCTCACCCAGAAGCTGTACGACGAGGCCCTGGGCTATTTCCAGAGCAAGAACGAGCACATCGCCAGCAACTCGCTGCCGCTGGTGAACGACCTGCTGAACAACGGCTCGCCCTACGAGAACATCGCCGTGCCCTTCACCGATGGCAAGAAGCAGGTGCAGGCCATTGCCAACCTGCGCCGCGCCCAGGCCACCGGCGGCCACGATATCCTCCGCCAGATGGAGAAAGTGGTGGTGCTGTCGGTAATCGACACCGCCTGGACCCAGCACCTGCGCCAGATGGACGACCTGAAACAGGTGGTGCAAAACGCGGTGTACGAGCAGAAAGACCCGTTGCTGGTGTACAAGTTCGAGAGCTTCGAGCTATTCAAGCGCATGATTGGCAAGGTGAACGAGGAAACCACGTCGTTCCTTTTCCACGCCGACGTGCCGGTGAACACCAGCATGGTGGGCACCAACGACGAGCCCGA
>JAYULN010000550.1:0-1403 GCA_043763525.1 Hymenobacter sp. | reverse complement strand
TCCCCATTTTTATCCCCAAAAGCCTGTTCGAGGCCGAGGAGAAGAACGCCGAGGGCTTTGCCAAGGAGTGCGCCGTGGTAACCCACTACCGCTTGCAGAACGACCCCGACCGCCCCGGCAAGCTACGCGTCGACCCCAACGCCAAGCTTGAGGAAGAGCTGATTGTGCGCCCTACCTCGGAGGCCATCATCTGGAGCACTTATAAAAACTGGGTGCAGAGCTACCGCGACCTGCCCCTGCTCATCAACCAGTGGGCCAACGTGGTGCGCTGGGAAATGCGGACCCGCCTGTTTCTGCGCACCGCCGAGTTTCTGTGGCAGGAGGGGCACACCGCCCATGCCACCGCCGCCGAGGCCGTGGCCGAAACCCGCCAGATGCTCGACGTGTACGCCGAGTTTGCCGAAGAGTACATGGCCCTGCCCGTGGTGAAGGGCGTGAAAACCCCTAACGAGCGGTTTGCCGGGGCCGAGGACACCTATTGCATCGAGGCGCTGATGCAGGATGGCAAAGCCCTGCAAGCCGGCACCAGCCATTTTCTGGGCCAAAATTTCGCCAAGGCCTTCGATGTGCAATTTGCCAACAAGGAAGGCGTGCGCGAGTACGTGTGGGGCACCAGCTGGGGCGTAAGCACCCGCCTGATGGGTGCCCTCGTGATGGCGCACTCCGACGACGAAGGCCTGGTCCTGCCACCCAAGCTGGCCCCCATTCAGGTCGTTATTGTGCCCGTGTACAAAACCGGCGAGCTCGACGCGCTGCTCGAGCGCATCAAACCAATCCAAATGGGCCTCATTGCCCGGGGCATTGCCGTGAAGGTGGACGCCCGCGACACCGAGCGCCCCGGCTTCAAGTTTGCCGAGTGGGAGATGAAGGGCGTGCCCGTGCGCCTGGCCATTGGCGCGCGCGACCTCGACGGCGGTACCGTGGAAGTGGCCCGCCGCGACACCAAGCAGAAAATGACCCTGCCCCTGGCCGACATCGTGGCCAGCGTCGACCAACTGCTGACCGACATTCAAACCAATATGTACGAGAAGGCCCGGCAGTTCCGCGCCACCCGCACCACCCGCGTGGATAGCTACGACGAGTTCAAGCGGCTGCTCGACGAGGAGCCCGGCTTCCTGCTGGCGCACTACGACGGCACCTCCGAAACCGAGGAGCGCATCAAGGACGAAACCAAAGCCACCGTGCGCTGCCTGGCCCTGAATGAACCCGAGGAGGATGGGGTTTGCATCGTGACGGGCAAGCCCAGCACCCGGCGGGCCTACTTCGCCCGGGCCTACTAACGCTCAGTTACTTATTTACAGCAATTAAGTAACTAGCCATAATTAATCAGCCAGTGTTAGGGGGCAAATTGAATGGTGTATTGCTGCCCGACGCGGTCCAGGATATGCCAGACGGCGGTTTTG
>JAYULN010000549.1:0-1404 GCA_043763525.1 Hymenobacter sp. | reverse complement strand
CCCGGACCCGAACGCCATCAACATCGAGCTTTCCGAAGCCATGGCCGAGGGCGAATACGCCAACCTCGCCATGATTGCGCACAGCAACAGCGAGTTCGTGATTGACTTTATCCGCATGATGCCCGGCCTGCCCAAGGCCAAGGTGAAGGCGCGCATCGTCGTCACGCCCGAGCACGCCAAGCGCCTGCTGCAAGCCCTCACCGAGAACATCGAGCGATTTGAAGCCGCTTTCGGCCCCATCAAAATGCAGAGCGAAGCCCCGAGCTACCCGATGAACTTCGGTGGCGCGGTAGGGGAGGCGTAGGGAGTGGCCAAAAGCTCTAGTTGCCTGAATGCCCCGCCGGCCCGCCGAGTTCCGGCGGGCCGGCGGGGCATTCAGCGGCTCTTGCTAGCCCAGTGCAACCGCGCCAGCAGCCGGAGTGAGCCGGTGCCCGGCAGCGGGTCTTGGCCGCCCGGCACGTGGGGAAACAACAGATTTATGGATGAACAAGCAATGAACTGTTTGAACAAACGGCCTATATTACAGGCGTTTCCACGACAGCTTTTAACCTTGCCATCCAATGAAAAACACTTACTCACTTACGAGCTGCTGTGCTGGCTCACACGGCCCAGGCGCAGGGTACCGGCGCACCCGGTGAGGCCAGCGTGGCGGCCGGTGACCTGCTGAGCATGGGCATCAATGCCTGGATGCTGCACACCCCGGATAATGCGGTCAACGGCGTGCAGCAAAGAACCTTGTACCTGACGCTCATCAGCCCCACGAACACCACGCCTATCCCCGCCACGGCCAGCAGCAGCAACAACCCGCCACCGCCCTGGAACTGGGGCGCCGCTACCGAGTTCGACCCCAACGGCACCGTGCGCTTCAAAGGCGACCTGAGTACCCCCGGCTTCGTGACCATTGGGCAAAAAGCCAGCATCGGCAACGTGGCCTGCGCCACGCCTAGCCAATGCACCGGTATGCTCGGCACCAATATTATATTGACTCTGGCCGTGGGGGGGCGGATTGGAGCGCGGGGCGGTATCCACGTAGTGGGTTCGGCCGTGGCCTGGCCCGATTACGTGTTCGCGCCCGCCTACCAACTGCCGCCCTTGCGCGAGGTGGAGTAGTTTATTTCCGCCAACCAGCACTTGCCGGAAGCACCCTCCACGGCCCAGGTACAGGCCGACGGCGTGGAAGTGGTGGCCATCGAAGCCCTGTTGCTGAAAAAGGTAGAGGAGTTAACGCTGTACCTCATTCAACTGGAAAAAGCGAACGCGGCCCTCACAGCGCGCGTGCGCAAGCTGGAACACTGTACTAAGTAACTAAGTAGTCGGACATAAGTATTCGGTAGTAAGACCCAATGTTAAATCTTGATTGACAGCACTTTGATGTCTGACTACTGACTACTTAATACTGGCTAC
>JAYULN010000548.1:0-3599 GCA_043763525.1 Hymenobacter sp. | reverse complement strand
ATGACTGTTGAAGCCTTCTTCAAAGTTGTGAAGGATTCGATGACCGAGGGCAACAACATTTACGTGCGCGGCTTCGGCTCGTTCGTGAACAAGAAGCGTGCCCGCAAAGTAGCCCGCAACATCTCGAAAAACACGTCCCTCATCATCGAGGAGCATTATATCCCAAGCTTTAAGCCGTCGAAAACCTTCGTGGCTAAAATCAAGAACAGCAAGAAGGTGAAAGCCGTTGCGGCCAAAGCCTAAATTTTATTTGGTGGTAATCAGTATTAGGTAGTCAGATTGGCAAGTTCATTATCTGACTATTAACCAATGAAAACTGCTACTAAAAATTGAAATTGCCGGCCGCGCCGCCGGTGTCTTTTCCGTGAGGGAAAGCCCGGCGGCCGGCTTTTTTCAGCCCATGGCTACTACTCGTTCTGCTACCCATCAATTGGTTGTCCTCGGCACCGCGCTTGCGTTGGTCGGAGGCCTGTTTGTGCTGCCCAAAGGCATCATGAAACCCAAGGAAAGCCGGTCGGAATTGAATAAGGACGCGGCGAAAACGGCAAACCGTGACGGCGGCGGCATGGCTACCAACGGCGATAAAACCGAGGCTTCTTCGGGGCCGGTGCCGGCCACAGCTACCGAAAACAATGGCCCCGCAGCTGCTCCGCACACGTCGGCCACGCCCGCCCAACGCAAAGAGCTGGCCCGGCTGCTGGCCGAATATAAAGCGGCCCCCGATGCGGCAGCCCGCGCCACGGTGGCTACCACCCTGGCCCGGCGCTACAACACCGTGGAGCGGTTCGACAGTGCCGGCTACTACCTCGAGCAGGTGGCATTGGCCAAACCCAGCGCGCAGAATTGGCAGCAAGCAGCGGATGCTTATTTTCAGGCATTTAGTTTTGCAACTACCGACGAGCGGGTGAAACTCCTGGGCGGCAAAGCCCGCGAGCTATATGCCAAAGTGCTAAAGGGCCAACCTGGCAACCTCGATGCCAAAACCAACCTCGGCATGGCCTATATGGCCTCCGATAACCCCGTGCAGGGCGTAACTCTCCTGCGCGAAGTGTTGGAAGCTGACCCCCGCAATGAGAAAGCCCTGTACAATATGGGTATCTTAGCGGTGCAAAGCAACCAGTACGACAAAGCCGTAACCCGTTTCAAGGACTTGGTGAAAGTCAACCCGAAAAACGTGAACGGTCAGTTTTACCTCGGCGTAACTTTGGCCCGTACTGGTGCCAAAGAAGAAGCCAAAGCAGCCTTCCTCACGGCCAAAAGCCTCAGCGCCGACCCGGCGCTGGCCGCTTCGGTCGACGAGGAAATTGCTAAGCTCAAGTAGGTTGCTGGTTACTTGTTTTGGTTTCTGACTGTCGATTAATCAACGATACAGCAAGCAATAACAGGCAGCCGGCAACTAGAAATCAGAAATAAGTAACCAGAAACCCTTTAACCCCCAAGCATCATGCCCTGCGGTAAAAAAAGAAAGCGTCATAAGATTGCCACTCACAAGCGCAAGAAGCGTCTGCGCAAGAACCGCCACAAGAAGAAGTAAGCCTCACGGGGCGTAGCGGCGGCCGGCAGTTTTCCTAACGGGAAGGGAGCCAGCTGCCTATCTCTCACGTAGCCGTTTGATTGTGGCCGCGTTGGGTGCTTTTCCCGTGGCTCGCGAGGGAAGCCAGAACCTTGGGTTCTGGCTTCCCTTTGCCGGTTTCGGGGTAGTGCTTCGGCGGCCGGATTCAGCGGTTACTTAACTAAATCAACGCTTTGAGTAATGAATTAGTAATTAATTCTACTCAGGAAGGCGAGCGGATTGCGTTGTTGCAGGACAAACGGTTGATTGAATACCACTTCGACCGCAACGATACCAACTACTCAGTGGGCGACATCTTCCTGGGCACCGTGAAAAAGGTGATGCCCGGTCTGAACGCGGCCTTCGTAGACATCGGCTACGAAAAAGACGCGTTTTTGCACTACGGCGACCTCGGCGAACAGTACAACTCTCTGGCCAAGTGGGCGCGGGGTGTACAAAATGGCCGGGCCAGTACCGGGCTCGACGATTTTAAATTCGAGCCCGTGCTCGATAAAGTGGGCAAGGCCGAAAGCGTGTTCAAAAAAGGGCAGCAAATGGTGGTGCAAATCATCAAGGAGCCTATTTCGACCAAGGGCCCCCGCGTGAGCACCGACATTTCGATGGCCGGGCGCTACCTCGTGCTGATGCCGTTCTCGAACACCATCAGCGTCAGCAAGAAAATTGTAAGCAAGGCCGAGCGCGACCGACTCAAGCGCCTTATTGCCAGTATCAAGCCGCAGAACTTTGGCGTAATCATCCGCACTGTGGCCGAGGGCCGCGAAGTGGCTGAGCTCGACAAGGACATGCAGGACATGGTGGATAAGTGGGCGCAGCTGTCGGCTACGCTCAAAACCGCCAAGTCCAACGATAAGGTGCTGGGCGAGCTGGGCCGCACATCATCGATGCTTCGCGATATGCTGAACGAGTCGTTCGACAGCATTATGGTGGACGCGCCGACGATGTATGACGAGATGCGCGACTACCTCCAGAAAATCGCGCCCGACAAGCTGGGTTTGCTGAAACTGCACAACTCGAAAATTAAAATTTTCGAGCAAACCGGCATCGAAAAGCAGCTGAAAACGCTGTTTGGCAAAACCGTGACCGTGCCCGGCGGCGGCTACCTTGTAATCGAGCACACCGAAGCCCTGCACGTTATCGACGTGAACTCGGGCAGCAAGAGCAACCAGGAGAACGACCAGGAAGCTACGGCTTTGATGATTAACCTGCTGGCGGCTAAAGAAGTAGCCCGCCAGCTTCGGTTGCGCGACATGGGCGGCATCATCGTCATTGACTTCATCGACATGCGTTCGGCCGAAAGCCGCAAGAAGGTGGAAGACACCGTGCGCGACGTGATGAAGCACGACAAGGCGAAGTTTACCGTGCTGCCCCTCACCAAGTTTGGCCTGATGCAGATTACCCGCCAGCGGGTGCGCCCGGCCGAGAACATCGTGACCGGCGAGGTGTGCCCCACCTGCGGCGGCACAGGCAAAATCTCGGCCTCTATCCAGGTGACGGACGACATCGACAACAGCATCGACGACTTGCTGGTGAACCAGAATCAGTCGGGCATCACGCTGTCGGTGCATCCGTTCCTATACGCGTACTACACCAAAGGCCTGATTTCGCGCCAGATGAAGTGGTATCTCAAGTACTACAAATGGGTGAAAGTGGTGAACGACAGCAGCCTGGGCCTCACCGACTACCGCATCGAAGACGAGCGGGGTGAGGAAATCCAGCTGCGCTCGTCGGCCGCCGCAATGAGCCGCCTGCAGGACCGCGAAGTGGAGATTGTGGACTAGTGCTTCGTTGATTCATTAATTGCCTGAACAACAAAAAACCCCAGCTTTGTCGGAAGCCTTGTCCTTACCCAAAACTCTGGAAAGCGCCGGCCGGTAGGTCGGCGCTTTTTTGGGCTTTAGTGGTCAGGTAGTTGCGCGGCCATCTGGATGCCTTCGACGAGCAGGCGCAAGCTCATGCGTCCGAGCCAGAGGGTTTGCCAGCCGGGCGGGCCATCGCCCGTGCGGCCGAGGTGCCCGCCGAGCGCGGC
>JAYULN010000547.1:0-1408 GCA_043763525.1 Hymenobacter sp. | reverse complement strand
AGCACGTACATCACGAAGAAGATGCCGATGAGCGACACCGGAATGGCCACCACCGGAATGAGCGTGGAGCGCCAGTCGCGCAGAAACAGGAAAATAATGACCACCACCAGCCCAAAGGCAATGATGATGGTGTCGCGCACCTCATGAATGGAGGCTTTGATGAATACCGAGTTATCGAAACCCGTGGTGAGCTTGAGGTCTTTGGGCAGGTCGGTGGCGTACTGCGCGTAACGCTTGGCCAGCTCGTTGGCAATGTCAATCTGGTTCGAGCCGGGCTGGGGCACCACGGCCAGGCCCACGAGCGGGGCGCCGTTGCGGCGCAGCACGGTCTGGTCGTTTTCGGGGTACAGCTCGGCGTAGCCTACGTCCGAAAGCCGCACCTGGGCCGTGGAGTCGTTGCGCAGAATCAGGTTGTTGAAGTCCTCCACGGTGCTCAGGCGGCCCATAGTGCGCAGCGTGAGCTGAGTGTTATCGCCGCGCACGGTGCCGCCGGGCAGCTCCACGTTTTCGCGGGCCAGGGCCTGCTGCACCTCCACGGGGCTCACGCGCAGGGCGGCCAGCTTCACGGGGTCGAGCCAGAGGCGCATGGAGTATTTGCGCTCGCCGTAGATGCGGATTTCGCTCACGCCGGGAATGGTTTGCAGCCGCTCCTTCAGCACGTTGTTGGCGTAGTCGGTCAGCTCCAGTAGGTTGCGCTTGGTCGAGCTGAGGTAGGTCATCACAATGGGTTGCGAGTCGGCGTTGGCCTTCGTTACCACGGGCGGGTCCACATCGCGCGGCAGCTTGCCGAGGGCCGACGATACCTTGTCGCGCACGTCGTTGGCGGCGTTGTCGAGGTTGGTTTCCAGGTCGAATTCTACCGTGATGTTAGCCCCGCCGTCGCGGCTGCTGCTGGTCAGGTTCTTGATGCCCGCAATGCCGTTGATGCTCTCCTCCAAGGGCTCGGTTATCTGGCTCTGAATCACGTCGGCCGAGGCCCCAGTGTAGCTGGCCGCTACCGTGATAATGGGCGGGTCCACGCTCGGGTATTCGCGCACCGACAGCGCCCGGTACCCGATGATGCCGAAGATGACGATAAGCAGGCTGAGCACAATGCTCAGCACCGGCCTGTTGATGCTGACGGAGGATAAACTCATAGGGAAATACTGGTTAGCGCCTAAAGAAGGCGGCCCTGCCGGTCCGACCGCCCTAGGCGGTCCGACCGGTTGAAGTGCGAACGATGGTCATAACAACGACAACCGGTCGGACCGCCTAGGGCGGTCGGACCGGAGCATATGGCTACTGCTGCCCGGCCTTCACCGCGTCGCCCGCTTTGATTTGCAGCACGCCGCTGCGCACCACCGAGTCGCCCACGGCCAGCCCGCTCAGCACCTGAAGCAGCTTATCCGAGCGCAGCCCGATTTTGATG
>JAYULN010000546.1:0-1413 GCA_043763525.1 Hymenobacter sp. | reverse complement strand
CAAGCAGTGAATTAGTTACGCGGGCAAGATGCTTCGCTGCGCTCTGCATGACGTTTTGGATAAGCCAAAACCTTTCCAAAGCTGCCCATTTCTGGGTAACTTTGCTACTCAGAGCTTATGGATAATTTCGTCGTTTCGGCCCGCAAGTACCGTCCAGTCACGTTTCGCAGCGTGGTGGGGCAGCAGCACGTTACCACCACGCTGCAGAATGCTATTCAGAGCCAGCACCTGGCCCAGGCGTTCCTGTTTTGTGGCCCGCGTGGGGTGGGCAAAACCACCTGTGCCCGCATTCTGGCCAAAACCATCAATTGTACCAACCTCAGCCCCGAAACTGAGGCCTGTGGCACCTGCGCGTCCTGCGTGGCTTTTCAGGAAAATGCCTCCTTCAACGTACACGAGCTGGATGCGGCCTCGAATAACTCCGTCGAGGACATTCGCTCGCTGGTGGAGCAGGTGCGCTACGCCCCGCAGGCGGGCAAGTACAAAATCTACATCATCGACGAGGTGCATATGCTCTCGAACGCGGCGTTCAACGCCTTTCTGAAGACGCTGGAAGAGCCGCCGAGCTACGCCATTTTCATCCTCGCCACCACCGAGCGCCACAAGATTATCCCCACCATCCTGTCGCGCTGCCAGATTTTCGATTTCAGCCGCATCAAGGTAGAGGACATGCGCCAGCACCTGCGCTACGTGGCCACCCAGGAAGGCATTACGGCCGAAGACGATGCCCTGCACCTGCTGGCCCAGAAAGCCGACGGCGGCCTGCGCGATGCCCTGTCGATGTTCGACCAGATGGTGACCTTCGGCGGCAACAACCTCACCTACAAAGAGGTGGTGCAAAACCTGCACATCCTCGACTACGACTACTACTTCCGCCTGGTCGATAGCCTGCTAACCGAAAACCTCTCCGCCGCGTTGCTCTTGCTCGATGAAGTGATGCAAAACGGTTTCGACCTGCACAACTTCGTGGTGGGCACCGCCGAGCACCTGCGCGGCCTGCTCGTGTGCAAAGATGCCGTGACCGTGCAGCTGCTGGAAGTGTCCGACGGCATCAAGCAGCAGTACGTGCAGCAGGCCCAGGCCGCGCCGCTGGCCTTCCTGCTCTCGGCCCTCAACCTCATCAGCCAGTGCGACCGCGAGTTCAAGCAGGCTAAAAACCAGCGCCTCCACGTCGAATTAGCGTTGATGAAGCTGGCTTATCTGAACGGGGCCGTGCAATTCGTTCGCGAGCTAAGCCCCGCCGGGTACGACCCCGCCACCAACGGCGAGGCTAAAAAAAAAACTAGTGGCCTAAACGGCCCGGCTGATGCTGCTTCGGTTACTCCCGCATCGGAGACCAATGGTAGTAGCAATGGCCACGCGCAGTATGCTCCGGTAGCTTCGGCTAACGCCATCACACCGGCTGCTTCGGTT
>JAYULN010000545.1:0-9103 GCA_043763525.1 Hymenobacter sp. | reverse complement strand
GGATAAAATCCTGACCAACGGCCAGGCCGGCCTCATCGACCTCGACCTGAACCAGCGTCAGCAGGTGCTGGAAGCCGCCTCGTTCACCGACCTCAACGACGACTATTCCACCCATGTCATCTACGGCACGCCGCGCCAGGGGCAGAAGCTGGAAGACGTGAAAGGCCTGATGCTGGGCGAGCTGGCCAAGGTGAAAGCCGGCAACTTCCCCGACTGGCTGATTCCGGCCATCATCAACAACGAGAAGCTGACCCGCACCAAGAGCTACGAAAGCAACGAAGCCCGCGCCAGCGCCATGTACGAGGCGTTTATTGAGCGCATTGATTGGAATGACTACCTGAAGCAGCAGGATGATTTCGGCACGATTACGAAGGCCGAAATCGTGAAATTTGCCAACGACAACTACGGACCGAACTTCGTAACCGTCTTTAAGCGCACCGGCACCGACCCCAATAAGGTGAAGGTGGTGAAGCCCGCCATCACGCCCGTGCCGGCCAACCGCGACGCGGCCTCCGCTTACTACAAGCAGCTCACGGCGATGCCGAGCACGGAGCTGCAGCCGGTGTTTGTGGACTACAAAAAGGATATTCAGGAAACCGAAATCAAGCCCGGCCTGCCGCTGTACTACACGCACAACGCTGAAAACGGCTTGTTCAACCTGTACTACGTGTTCGACCTGGGCAACAACCAGGACCCGCGCTGGGGCCTGGCCGCCGATTACCTGCAATACCTCGGCGTGGGCCGGTACTCGGCCGCGCAGCTGCAGCAGGAGTTCTACAAGCTGGGCTGCTCGTTCAGTGTGAGCAGCGGGCCCGACCGCACCTTCGTCACCCTCAACGGCCTCGACGCCAACCTGGAGCCTGCCCTAGAGTTGTTTGAGTTGCTGCTACACGCGCCCAAGCCTGATGCCGCCGCCCTCAAAAACATGGTGGCCGGCATCCTCAAGCAGCGCCAGGATGCCAAGCTCGAAAAGCGCGTGATTCTGAATCAGGCGATGGTGAACTACGTGAAGTACGGCTCGAAAAATCCCTTCACGAATATTCTGAACGAGAAAGAGCTGAAGGCCCTGAAGCCGGAGCAGCTCACCAACCTCATCAAGAGACTGGAGACGTACCAGCACCGGGTGCTGTATTACGGGCCGCGTGACCTTTACACAACTTATAAAACAGAAAGAGGAGGGGATACTATTACCAATAGCTTTTCCCTGGGACTTATTACCACGCCTGTCGGTCATGGTCCCAATGATATACAGCCTGAAGGTTATAGTGACGGAGGACCTCCCGGTACCCTACAGGAAATCCATAAAACCCCCGCCAAGCTCACGCCCGCCCCGGCGGCCAAGGACTTCGCCGAGCAACCCCTGAAGGACAAAAAGGTCTATTGGGTGGATTACAACATGGTGCAGGCAGAAATCCTGTTCCTGACCAAGGGCGACCTCTACAGCAAAGACCTGGTGCCCACCGTGGCGCTCTACAACGAGTATTTCGGCGGCGGCATGGGCAGCATCGTGTTTCAGGATTTGCGCGAGAGCAAGGCGCTGGCCTACTCCGCGTATTCCGGGTACAGCAACGCCGACAAGCTGGGCCGCTCCAACTACAACCTGAGCTATATCGGCACGCAGAGCGATAAGCTGCCCGAGGCCATGGCCGGCATGGAGGCCTTGCTTACCGACATGCCCGTAGCCGAAGCCAACCTCGAAATCGCCAAAAATGCCATCCGCAACAGCATCAGCACCGAGCGCATCACCAAGGGCAACATCCTGATGAGCTACGAGCGTGCCAAGCGTCTCGGCCTCGACTACGACCTGCGCCGCGACGTGTACGCCAGCACCCAGAAAATGAATTTCGAGGTGTTACAGAAATTTCAAACCAGCAAAATCAAGGGCCAGAACCAGGTAATTCTGGTTATCGGCTCAAAAGACCGGCTCAACTTTAAGGAGCTGGCCAAGTACGGCGCGGTGCAGCAGCTCACGCTAAAGGACCTTTTCGGGTACTGATTTCCAGTTGTCGGTTGTTGGTTGTCAGTTGTCAGGCTGATGGCCCCGCGCCTGGGCGAGTCCCATCCCGCGTCCCCGGCAACGCTTCAACAAAAACTGACAACTGACAACTAATAACTGACAACTAATTTCACATGGCAGAGCAAAAAATCACCATTAAAAACGGCAAGCTGACCGTTCCGGACAAACCCACTATTCCTTTCATCGAGGGCGACGGGACTGGCCCGGACATCTGGCGGGCTTCCAAGCTCGTGTTCGACGCCGCGGTGGAGAAGGCCTACGGTGGCAAAAAGCAGCTGATGTGGAAGGAAGTGCTGGCCGGTGAGAAAGCCTACAAAGCCACCAACAACTGGCTGCCTACCGAAACCCTCGACGCTTTCCGCGAATACCTGGTGGGCATCAAAGGCCCGCTGACTACGCCCGTGGGCGGCGGCATCCGCTCGCTGAACGTGGCCCTGCGCCAGGAACTCGACCTGTACGCCTGCGTGCGCCCCGTGCGCTACTACGACGGCGTGCCCTCGCCCGTGAAGCACCCGGAGCTGACTGATATGGTCATCTTCCGCGAAAATACGGAGGACATCTACGCCGGCATCGAGTACATGAACGGCACGCCCCAGGCCCAGAAAATGCTCGAATTCCTGCAGGACGAGATGGGCGTGAAGAAAATCCGCTTCCCCGAGTCGTCCTCGTTCGGCATCAAGCCGGTGTCGAAAGAAGGCACCGAGCGCCTCGTGCGCGCCGCCATCAAGTACGCGCTGGAGCACAAGAAGCCGTCGGTGACCATTGTCCACAAGGGCAACATCATGAAGTTCACCGAGGGCGCGTTTAAAACCTGGGGCTACGAACTGGCCGAAAAGGAGTTTGGCAGCAAGGTGTTCACTTGGGCGCAGTACGATAAAATCGTGGCCAAGCAGGGTGTGGCCGTGGCCGACGCGCTGCAAAAGCAAGCCGCCGACCAGGGCAAGCTCATCATCAAGGACAGCATCGCCGATGCCTTCCTGCAACAGATTCTGCTGCGCCCCGCCGAGTATTCGGTGGTAGCGACGCTGAACCTGAACGGCGACTACATCTCCGATGCCCTGGCGGCTATCGTGGGCGGCATTGGCATCGCGCCGGGTGCCAACATCAACTACGTGACCGGCCACGCCATCTTCGAAGCCACCCACGGCACAGCCCCCAAATACGCCAATCTCGACAAAGTGAACCCCGGTTCGGTTATCCTCTCCGGGGTGATGATGCTCGAATACATGGGCTGGAAAGAGGCCGCCGCCCTCATCAACAAAGGCCTCGAAGCCGCCATCGCCAGCAAGCGCGTGACCTACGACTTCGAACGCCAGATGGAAGGTGCCACGCTACTGAAATGCAGTGAATTCGGTGCTGAGATTGTGAAGAATATGTAGTAGCTTGGCTGCTGCCTAAGCAACAACAGAAACCCCCGCGTCGGCTTTGGCTGGCGCGGGGGTTTTGAATTCTAAAAATATATATCATGCAGATTATCGCCTTCGCAGATGAATTCGGTACCAATTCGTTCGCGTTTGACACCCAAGGGTCTCACTTCATTGTTTGCAGTGTAATCGTGAGTAAGCAAGAGCTAAGTAAGCTTGAAACTGAAATTGAGTTAATCCGCACAAGGTATTTTCAAACTGGGGAAATTAAGTCTAATAAAGTAGGCCCAAATCACCAACGGAGAATCCTGGTTTTGTCTAAACTGTGTCAGCTGAACTTTCAGATATATGCTGTAGTCGTCAATAAAAGGCAGCTTGTTACGGATGGATTTAAGTATAAAGAGTCTTTTTATAAATTTGTAAACGGATTGGTTTATAAAGAACTATATAAAGCATTTCCCAAACTCACTCTCGTTGTAGATGAGTTTGGGTCAAATGATTTTATGCTTAGCTTTAAGAAGTACGTGCAGAAAAATCACATTAGGGATTTATTTTCAGGTTCCGAGTTTATTCAAGAAAATAGTCATGGCAATTTAATGATTCAGGTTGCGGATTTCTTCGCAGGCACATTGGGATATTGCTTTGACGATACGAAAAAAGGGTTACACTCGGAAGAGCTTTTGAAAATAATTGAGCCTCGTATATCCAGTATCAATTATTTCCCGCAATCCTACGAAAGCCTAAAACAAGAGTTGAACAATTCAAACGGTGAGTTTGATAATCGTATAGCTGAAATAGCCCTCAGTACTGCATTGAATTTCTTGGATACAAAGAAAGTGGTTGACCAAACAGATGCTGACCAACTGAGCTTCGTTAAATTACTCTTGTTGTATCGCCGGACGTATAGCAAAAAGGGATTTGTATCAACAAAGGAGTTGCTTAATCATTTAGAATCCAATCGAGCGCATCCGATTTCAGAACAGTACTTCCGTACTAAAATTGTGGCACAGGTACGAGACCAAGGAGTTCTGATTGCTAGTAATAGCTCTGGTGATAAAAAGGGGTATATGCTTCCGGAAAGTGTAGACGACCTATACAAATTCGTGAATCATAGCAACAGCGTAATTGTTCCTATGATAAAGAGAATTAAGAAAGCACGGGATATCATAAAACTGGCTACTAATAACGAATTGGATTTGCTTTCAAAGCCTGAATATGAGATATTACAGAAAATGATTTCTGATATTCAATGATTTAAACTATTAACATAGAAGGCAGCCAGCAGCAGCCGCCACCCCCGGCATTTTTGCCGCCCGCCGCGTAGTTTAGCAAACGACCACCCAGCCACCCGCCGCCATGATAACCCTCGAAACCGTGCAGCAAGTGCCCGGCAATTTCGAGCTGGTCGGGGCCGAGCAGCAGGCAACCTTAGCTTATTGGCCATTCGGCTCAAATTCAGTGAATTTGACCCCAATTTCGTACTGAATATGTAGTAATTTGGATATCGCTAAGCAACCCCAAAAACTTGCGCTGGCGATGCCTGACGCGGGTTTTTTGGCTAAATCTGAACATTAACCAATGGAAGCATCCGATAGCCAGCCGCAGCCGGAACACCATGTTGACTGGCTCCATCTGCTGGTTATCCTGCTATCGGTGTACGTGCTGGTAGTGCTGGTGATTGATACGCTGGTGAAGCTGCCCACCGAAACAGCGCGGCTGCTCACGTTTATTGATGACGGGATTTGCGTTTTTTTTCTGCTTGAATTTAGCTGGCGGTTTTATCAGGCCCGGAATAAAATAGCATTCATGAAATGGGGCTGGATTGATTTAATATCCAGCATTCCGGCCTTGCCCTTTTTGCGGGCCGGACGGGCGTTGCGGCTGGTGCGACTACTGCGTATTATGCGGGCTTTCCGCTCGACCAAACACCTGGTTCAATACGTATTTGAAAGCCGGGTGAAAGGCACGTTTACGGCCGTTTCCATTATCGCCGTGCTTATGATTATTTTCTCCTCGGTAGCCATTTTGCAGGTAGAAAACCGGCCGGACAGCAACATCAAATCGGCCGAAGATGCGCTCTGGTGGTCGTACGTGACCATCACCACCGTGGGCTACGGCGACAAGTACCCCGTTACCACCGAAGGCCGCCTCATCGCGGCCGTGCTGATGACGGTGGGGGTGGGGCTGTTCGGTACGTTCACCGGCTTTCTGGCCTCGTGGTTTGTGGCCGAGCGCAAGCAGGATGAGCGGGACGACCAGGAAGAGTGCCGGCGGGAGGGGGAACCGCCGGGAGCCGACTAGCTATTTACCCACCCGCCGCAAATCCCGAAACACGTTGTTCAGCCCCTCCGCCCACGTTGGGTGGGCGAAAATCATGTTTTGGAGCTGCTGGTACTTGAGCCGCCCGGCCATGGCCACTTCGATAACGGCCATGACTTCGCCGGCTTCGGGGCCAAACAGGGTGGCCCCCAGCAGCCGGTCGTCGTTGCCGACCATCACCTTCCAGAAGCCCTGTTTTGCGCTGGTGTGCTGGGCCCGGCCGATGACGCTAATGGGCATGGTGGCCACGCGGTAGGCGATTTTCTGCTCCTGGGCCTGGCCCTCGCTCAGGCCAATGCGGGCCATGGGCGGGTCGGTGAACACGACGTAGGGCAGCGGCCGCTCGCGGGCCGAGCGTTTATGGCCGTGCAGCACGGCATCGCGCACGATGCGGTAGTCGTCGTAGGCCAGGTGCGTGAACTGCGGGCCGGGATGAATGTCGCCCAGCGCGTACACACCGCGCACGTTGGTGCGCAGGTTGTTATCGACCAGAATATAGCCCCGGTCGTCGGTTTTAATGCCCGCGAAACCCAGGCCCAGCTTGTCGGAGTTGGGGCGGCGGCCGGTGGCCACCAGCAGGTGGCTGCCGCGCAGGCGGCGCTCGCCCTCGCCGGTATGCGCCGTGAGCGTGAGGTGGCCGGCGGCGCTGCGGCGCACGCTGTGCGCCCGCGCCCCCAGCACGAATTCGACGCCTTCCTGGCCCAACGCGGCTTGCAGGCCCTGGCATACGTCGTCGTCTTCGCGGTCGAGCAGCTGCCGGCCGGCCTCCACAATGGTAACCCGGCTGCCGAAGCGCCGGAACATCTGGCCGAATTCGAGCCCGATGTAGCCGCCGCCCAGGATGAGCAGGTGCTCGGGCAGCTCCTTCAAATCAAGGAGCTGGGTGGTGGTGAGGTAGCCGGTATCGGCCAGGCCCACGAGGTCGGGCACGGCGGCGCGGGTGCCGGCATTGATGAAAATGAGCGGCGCCGTTACGTCTTTCGAGCGGCCGTTGGCCAGCGTTACGTGCAGGGCGTGCGGGCTGATAAAGGCGGCGTGGCCTTCGAGCAGCGTTACATCGTGCTTCTGGGTGAGGTTGGCTCGGATGCCTTTGCGCGTCTGGCCGATGATGGCATCCTTACGGGCCACGGCGGCGGCCAGGTCCACGCGCAGGTGGGCGGCGTTGGGCGTTTCGGGGGCGGCTACAGTGGCGGCGGTGCGCAGCTGGTGCAGGCGCTCGGCGGTGGCAATGAGGGTTTTGGTAGGCGAGCAGCCGTAGTTGATGCAGGAGCCGCCCAGGCGGTTTTCTTCAATGAGGGCCACGCGGCGGCCAGCCTCGGACAGGGCGGTGGCCAGCGGGTTGCCGGCCTGGCCAGAACCGATGATAATAGCGTCGAAAGCAGTGGTGGGCATGGGGAAACAGATAGGTAAGTTGGGCTTGCACATACGGCCTCCCTACCGCTGGCGGCTGGGCAGACCACCGAAATGCGTCGGAAAGTCGGGCAGAAACACGAAATTGCCGTATCATGCGTTGCCCTGCCGCTCAATCATCCGGCTCAAGTTTATGAAATACCTGTTACGCGTTGCTCTGCTGCCAGCCCTCACCAGCCTCGCGGGCTGCGCCTCGCTCTATTTTCCGCCCCCGCCGCACGCGCCGATGCTCACGCACCAGGGCGAGTTTTATGGCACCGTGAGCACCAATCAGCACACCAACTACGCCCTGCAAAGTGCCTACGCCCTCACTAACCACCTCGCGGTGGCGGGCACGTTCTCGTCGCTGCACACCAAGAAATCCGACCGCACCGAAAACATCGACTTCGGCGAAGCCAGCCTCGGCTACTTCACCCGCCTGCCCGACAAGCGCGTGCTCGAAGTGTACGTGGGCGGCGGCGGCGGGGCCACCCAGCGCATCGAGCGCGACGGCGAGCAACTCACCACCCGCACCCTCGACGGCAGCCTCTCCAAGGTCTTTGCCCAAGTGAACTACGCCCGCAAGAAGCGCGAAACCCTGCACCTCTTCAACCACGACTTCCCGCTCACTTATGGCGCGGCCCTGCGCCTGAGCTACATGCAGCTCAATAACTTCAAAATCGACGGCCTGGCCGCTCCCGGCGAAAGCAACGTGTTTTTCGAACCCATCACCTTCACCCGCACCCAGATATATGGGCCCGTGCAGCTACAGCTCATCAGCGGTCAAATTTTTGGTTTCCGAAATAATAAGTATTTGAAGGCCGCGAATTCGGTATTCCAAGTCGGCATCGTCATCAACCTCGATAAGAATACCACCCTGGACGAATAATAGGGTGTCATGCTGACTAAGGAAGCATCCTATCACGCCTCACCGATTCGTGCGAACGTGATAGGATGCTTCCTTCGTCAGTATGACAGTTATTGCCTGCTGTTACGCCGTGCCTTGGTTAAAGCGCCGCTGGGGACGTAGCGCGAACGGTGTAGTTCGCGTCCCTGTGCCGTTCAGGCGGCTTTACTGGCGCGGGGACGCGAACTACTCCGTTCGCGCTACAACCTACTGCGTAACAGCAGTTATTGCTATAAAAAAGCCCCAGCAGAAGCTGAGGCTTTTTTATAGCAAACGCGAAAGCGGAAATTACTTGCCGCTCAGCACGCGCAGCATGGTGTCGCCAATCTCGGCGGGCGAATCCACGACGTGGATGCCGCACTCGCGCATGATGGCCATTTTGGCGGCGGCCGTGTCGTCGGCACCGCCGACGATGGCACCGGCGTGGCCCATGCGGCGGCCGGGAGGGGCCGTTTGGCCGGCGATGAAGCCTACGACGGGCTTCTTGTTGCCGGTTTCCTTAATCCAACGGGCGGCTTCGGCTTCCATGCCGCCGCCGATTTCGCCAATCATTACGATGCCTTCGGTTTCGGGGTCGTTCATCAGCAATTCCACGGCCTCTTTGGTGGTGGTGCCGATGATGGGGTCGCCGCCAATGCCGATGGCCGTGGTCTGGCCCAGGCCGGCTTTGGTGAGCTGGTCAACGGCTTCGTAGGTCAGGGTGCCCGACTTGGAAACGATGCCGATTTTGCCTTTGGTGAAGATGAAGCCGGGCATGATGCCCACTTTGCACTCGCCGGCGGTCATCACGCCGGGGCAGTTCGGCCCAATCATCGTTACGGTGGGGCGCTCCGAGAGGTACTGCTTCACGGCAATCATGTCCTTGGTCGGGATGCCTTCGGTGATGGTGATAATCACCTTGATGCCGGCATCGGCGGCTTCCATAATAGCGTCGGCGGCGAAAGCCGGGGGCACGAAAATGATGCTGGTATTGGCACCGGCACGTTCCACGGCCTCGGCCACGGTGTTGAACACGGGACGGCCGAGGTGCTCGGAGCCGCCTTTGCCGGGCGTAACGCCGCCCACCACATTGGTGCCGTACTCCATCATCTGCTGGGCGTGGAACGA
>JAYULN010000544.1:0-1415 GCA_043763525.1 Hymenobacter sp. | reverse complement strand
CTTATTCGCGGCTTGGGGTTACCCGAAAACCAACTTGAAATCATCACCCCCGCCGACCCCGCCCAGCGCGGCTGCCAGCTCTCGGTTCTGGTTCATCGCCGGGGCCGCGAGTTGTTCGATTACCTGGCCGCCCAGGGCATCATCGCCGACTGGCGCGAGCCCAACGTCATCCGCCTGGCACCTGTACCACTTTACAATTCGTTTGAGGATGTGTACCGGGTGGGCGCGGCGCTGGCGCGCTTCTTCAATGAAGAATGAGGAATGAAGAATTAGGAATGGTTCACGTTCCCGAAACCCTTCATTCTTCGCCTAATTCTTCACTGATGTTACGCAGTGGCTGCCGCCCAGCCGTCAACCTCACCCCCTAGCCCCCTCTCCAAAAAAGAGGGGGGATTAGTTTTTAGAATTAAAAATCTAGTAATCAACTGGTTTTATAGTCAGAACTAGTTCCCCCTCTTTTTTGGAGAGGGGGCTAGGGGGTGAGGTTGACGGGCGAGTGCGGCCCGTTACGTAACATCAGTTCTTCATTCTTCATTCCTCATTCAACCTATGGAAGATTACGCCGCCAAGATGCTGCTGAAGACCGACGCAGCCCTGCGCGAGTACGTGACCGGCCATGCCCAGTACCGCGAGGCGGCCGTGCTGGCCGCCCTCGACGAGCTCCGCCGCCGCGACCTGCCCGCGCCCGAAGAAGCCAACCTGCGCCCCACCCTGGAGGCCGGGGCCGCCACCCAGCGCACCCGCGACGAAGCGGCCGAGGCCGAACGCCAGCAAGCCGTTCCCGCCAGTGCCGCCTCGCTGGCGGAAGCGGCCACTGGCCCGGCGCTCTATTCACCGGTTACCATCGTGCTGTTTTCCATTCCCTTCACGCTGCTGGCGGGCGGGGCCTTGCTGGGACTTAACCTGTGGCGACTCGACCGCAAGCGGGCCTTGCTGGGGCTGGTGCTGTTTATTGGGGCCTACATGGTGGCCGGGGCCCTGGCCCTGCAATGGGCGCTGCCCCGCTACGGCCTGAGTGCCTGGTACGGCCCGCTATTCAACCTGCCCGCCATTCTGATGTACGTGCTTTGGTTTTGGCCGCGCTACGTGGGGTCGGGCAATTACCGCAGCCGCAGCTGGCTGCTGCCACTGCTGGTGTGCTTCGCGCTGGTGTTTGGCATTCAAAAGCTGAATAACTACCTGCTCCAGAAGCAGCCCAAAGAAGTGCGGCAACAGCTGGAGCGCATGATGCCGCCCAACTAGTCTTCCAAGCTCTCCCTCGCGTTACGACCTTATGGCTTTCACTGCACTTCCGCTGCCCCAGGCCGACCTGCTATTCGACCCCGAATTTCTGCCGCCTGCCGAGGCGGCGGCGCTCCTGGCGCAGCTCACCGCCGAGGTGGCCTGGGAGCAGCGTAGCATCCGTATTTTCGGGC
>JAYULN010000543.1:0-3624 GCA_043763525.1 Hymenobacter sp. | reverse complement strand
GCACGCGGGCGTAGGGGTTGGTGAGGCGCTTGCCCTGGCGGCGGAAGTTGGCCCGCAGCTCCGATTGCAGCCGGTCGGCCGGAATGAAAGGCAGGTATTTCTCCGCTTCGGGGCGGTTCAGCTGCTGGGCGCGTACCATCGAAAAGGAGTTCTCGAAATGCAGCCAGTCGAGCGGGTGGGGGTGAAAATCGAGGCTGACCTCCCCGCCCAGCAGCCGGGCTTGGCCTTGCTCGTAGCGAAACACGCCATCACCGTTGTTAAGTGAGTCGGCTCCGGCGCTGGTGAGCAGGCGGCGCGTGAAAATGTAGTTGCTGATGCTGTTTTCAAACGCATCGACACTGAAGCGGACGTGGTCCGTCACGTAGCTCACGCCGGCATCGATTTGCAGGCTGGTTTCGGCCGCCAGCCGGTCGTTGCCAATTTCGTAGCGAATAGTGCCTTCGTGCTTGCCATTCGAGCCCAGTTCGGCAATGTTGGGGGCGCGGAAGCCCCGCGCGGCATTGCCCTTCACCGTCAGCTTCTCATTGAGATTATACGCCGCGCCCAGGCTGCCGCTGTAGTTGCGGAAGGTGGTGGCAAAGCCCGGAAATTTGTTTTCGGCCCCGTAGCCGGCATCGCTCACGGGCCGCCCGTCCTGGTTCAGCCACAGCGCATCGGCCACGATGCGGCGCACATCGTAGCGCAGCCCCCCGCTGATGTCGAGCGCCCCAATGGTCTTTTTGGCCACCCCAAACACGCCGCCCTCGTTCACGCGGTAGGCCGGAATCAGGAATCCCTGGCCCAGGTTGCGGTTTTGCTGGTGCAGGCCGCTGCTGCCCAGCGTCAGGTTCCAGCCGTTTTTCTCGGGCAGGAAGTAGCGCAGCGAGTAGTCCACGGTGCGCAGCTGGAAGTAGAGCGAGGTTGCGGCCGGGTCGAACACGTTGCCATATTCGCGCCGCAGGTTTTGCTGGTAGCTTACTTGCAGGGTGAGGCGGCCGCCGTTCGAGCCCAGCATGAAGTTGTTATCGGTGCCCAGGCGCAGGTGGTTGATTTGCTGCTGGGGCACGGCCAGGCCGTAGCCGCGCAGGTCGCCGTCGGTCACGGGCACGGCGGTGGTGCTGTCGGCCCCGGCCTGGTCCTGGCCGGCCGGAATATCCTTCGTGAAGCGCCCGGTAGCATCGCGCGCGCCCTCCGTGAGCCCCAACCGCTGGTTGAACGTGCTGAAGGACAGGTGCGAATAGCCCCAGCTTTTGTTCACGCCCACGTAGCCGTTGGCATCATACTCGTTGAAACCGGAGTTGTACACCCGGCCGTCGTAGCGGTTCTGGTAGTCGCCGGCCACTTTGCGGGTGCCGCGCACCAGCCAGTTCACGCCGTTCAGGTTGCCCGCGTTCTGGAAGGAATAGCCCTGCTGGTGGTTGTTGGTTTGGTAGCTGCCCGTGGCCAGGCCGGTGATGTGGCCTTCGGCAATGGGGTCGGGGGCCACGAAATTGATGACCCCGGCCATGGCATCGGAGCCGTACAGCAGCGAGCCCGCCCCCTTGATAATCTCGGCCCGGTCCACGCTAAACTCATCAATCTCAATGCCGTGCTCATCGCCCCACTGCTGGCCTTCCTGCTTGGCTCCGTTGTTCAGGGTGATGACGCGGTTGTAGCCCAGCCCGCGCACCACGGGCTTGCTGATGGCCGCGCCGGTCGTAATCTGGCTCACGCCGGGCGTGTGGGCAATGGCATCCACCAGGTTCGAGGCCGAAGTTTGGTTCAGCCGCGTGCGGTCGACCACCGACGTAGGCACCGGCGAGCGGCGCAGCTGCGTGGCCTGCGACACGCCCGTGACCACCACCTGCCCGATTTCGGTAGCCGCCACGGTTAGCTTGATGTCGAGCGGCTGGCCGTTACCCGTGTCCACGGTTTGAATTGCCGTATTGTAGCCCAGCGAGCGCACCTGCACCGTGAAGCGCCCGCGCGGCAGACTGCTGAAACGGAAGCTGCCATCGGTCCCGGTGGCGGTGCCCTGTTTCAGGTCATCGAACAGCACCGTGGAGCCGGGCAGGCCCTCGCCGGTAGCCGCATCGGTAATGCGGCCCGTGAGGGGCGGCACGGCCCCGCGCCCCCGTGCGGGCCCTGCCGGCGGGGCTTGCTGGCCCCAAAGCATGGTGGGCGCAGCCGCCAATGCCAGAAATAAAGAAAATCGAGAGAAAGTTGAGGACATGAAAAATAGCCAAAATGGCCCACCCTGCCGGCCCATGCCGAAGCACTGCCGCAGGTGGGGCGAAGGGTTTTCAAAAAAAGGAAAAAATTGAATTATGCCGGTACTACCCGTAGCACGGCGGCCCCCGCAGGGCCTGGGGGCGCACAAGCTGCCCAACCGCCGCACGCACGGCCAGCGGCACAACTGCCGCAGTATAGTGCCGGGCCGGCCGGGGGCTGGGCACCGCCACCGGAGCGGCGGCGTGAAAAGCGGCGTTGTAGAATTTTTCTACTTCGCAGTGCTGGTGTTTGGCACTAACTAATGCCTTATCTTTACAGCCCCAAGCTCGGGTGTGGGCGGGCTCAATGGTGGTGTGCGCGTGCGCATGCAGCGTCAGGAGCCACGCCTCGGGCAGCAGCGTCCGCGTGAGGCAGAGCAGCAGGAGTAGGGCTATGTGGGAACGCAGGGCTTGCACAATGCAAAGATGGACGTAAGCAACGAAAGTTGCGGATAAATAAAAAGTTACCTTTTAATCTGGCTGGTTAAACCCTAATCGGCTGGTCTTCTCGTATCCGGGGCGAATAGTGTAATTCGTCCGTTGTTGTTTTTGCTATTTTTTGTGATAATTACCAGTATTTCTGACCTTTCGCTGCAATACGACGAAGCCCTGAGCTTGTTGCGGGTAGAGTGGGCTTCGGGGCAGGACATGCGTACGTTTCGGCTGAGCGCCGAGCAGTTGCAGCACACTGTACGCCAACTCAGTGCGCGCAATATGTTGTTGGAAATGAATACGTTTCCGGATATTTCGGTGTACGACCAAGTGTGGTTGGGCGCTAATTTGATGCCCTTCATGCTGCAATCGCCGCTCGAACGGGTGGTGCTGGCCATCAACCGCCGCCGGGTGCATAACCAGCTGGCCATCGACTCGCTCCTTGGCATGTCGCGGCCGTTTATAAAGTTCGACATTCAATTTTTTTCGACGGCCACGCCCGGCCTGCACTGGCTCAGCGACTATTCGGACCGAATGCCGGCCCTGTTGGCCGAATGGGAAGCCGTGCATGGCCCCGCGTCGGGCGGCCTGGCCGAGCCCCGGTCCTTGTACCGCCCCCTCTTCTAGCGCCGGCCCCGCTGTCAGATTGACAGCGCCCCCACCCTTGGAACGCCCTTTGAAAGCTACGCGAACCGTGGCCGGCACCCGTGCGACCGGCCATTCCGTCTGTATTCAACCGTTTCCCCTTTATACCATGCAAGAAACCGGCTCCATCTCCATCCACACCGAGAACATCTTCCCGATTATCAAGAAGTTCTTGTATTCCGACCACGAGATTTTCCTGCGCGAGTTGGTCTCGAACGCCGTCGATGCCACCCAAAAGCTGAAAAGCCTGGCCCAGCTGGGCGAGTACAAAGGCGAGCTGGGCGAGCTGAAAGTGCGCGTGACCGTGGACAAGGAGGCT
>JAYULN010000542.1:0-3624 GCA_043763525.1 Hymenobacter sp. | reverse complement strand
GCTCCTGCATCACGAGGATGGTGTAGTATACCACGTCCTCGGCGGTGGTGCAGGGGAATACGTTGCAATATTCGAGGTGCTGGCCCATTACTACCAGGGTGAGCTCCTGTGGGCCGGGGTTGAGGTAGAGGCGGCGGGGCACGGCGGCCCCGCGCAAGTGCATGAGGCCGGCCAGCAGGGCGCTGGTGTGGTGCAGCATGCGGCCCGATGCGCCGTGGGTGGTGGTTAGCCAATCGGTCAGGGTGGCGTCGGCGGCAAACACGTTCACCAGCTCCAGGCCGGGGTGCGTGGTGTGGCGCACGGTTTCGGTGGGCGTGGGGGTGTGGTGCAGGCGCAGGGCGGCGGCCTCATCGCCGGGCCGGAACAGGGTGGCCGGCAGCAGCGTGAAGGCGCGGCCTGTTACGGCGAGGCGCACGGCGTTCCAGCCCCGGAGGCCCAGGTAGTCGTGCTCGGCGGCCAGGGCCGGCACGCCACCGGCCGTCAGGGTGTATTCTTCGAGGGCCAGAAACTTGCGGCGCTCCACGTCGGCCACGGCCAGGCAGAGGCGGCCGGGGCTGGCCAGCAGGTATAGGTTATGGGCGGTCCGATTGGCGGGGTCAAACATCTCGTCGCGCAAGCGCAACAGGCTCGACGGCGTAGTCGGGGCAACGGAAGAGGCAGCGGAAGCAGGCACGTATCAAGGCTAAACAGCCCTAAAGATAACGCTGCGCTTGATGAGGAATGAAAGAATGAGTGAAAAGGGCAACGAGGAAGAGCGATGTATAACGTCTTGCTCATTTGGCATCCGCGCAGCCGAAGCATAATGTTATACATTCCTCAATTTCGATTAGGCAAACCGTATCTGCGGCACAAATACATCGTCGGGGCTGAGCAATAGCTGAAGCACCGGGTGTACCTGGGCGGGGGGCAGCTGCTGGAGCTGCCGGGGCGTGAGCCAGGCCAGCTCAGTCAGAACCTGTTGGTCGGGCGCGTGCTCGGGGTCGTGGCCCAGCTGGGGGAGGTCAGCATCGTTGTTGGCCAGCACTTCAAAGAAAAGCTCCAGGGCCTGTAGCTCGCCCCGCCGGAACTCGTGCAGATGCAGAAAACGGCCAACACGCACATTCAAGCTAGTTTCTTCCTGAAACTCGCGCACCAGCGCGGCCCGAATGCTTTCGCCAAATTGCCAGCCCCCGCCGGGCGGCGACCAGAACGGGGTGTTTTCGGGCAGCAGGCCCCGGTGAGCGGCCAGCAGCATGGCACCATCGCGCAGCAGCAGGCCGCCTATCCGCACCCGCACGCGGCCAGAATAGGCATCGAGCAAGGCATTGGAGGAAATATTTCTCGAATTGGGCATGAAGGGATTGTTTGGCGGTAGTTGATTATCCGGCCAAGCCGGGGCGCGGCGCTACTACGGCAAAACAGGGGCAAAAGCTGGGCTTTCGCCGACTTTTTCTCGGGCTGGCCCGCCCCGGTGCTACTGCCGGGCCACGTTGCGCCGCCGGGCACGCCCGCGCCGCAGCCAGCTCAGAATGAACACCAGCAGCAGCACCACCAGCCCTGCCGCCACCAGCGGCAGCAGCAGCGTGAGGACCACGCCACCCACGGCCAGCCCGTTTTCGGCGGTGGCCAGCACGGGGTTGGCCAGGCCGCTGGTGGTGGTGGTGGTGGCCCCACGGAGCAGCGCGGTGCCGGTTTGCACCAGGCCGGCCGTGCCGCCGCCCACGAGTATGCCCAGCGTCCAGCGCAGGGTAGGGTCGAGGTGGGGCAGGGCCGAGGTCATGAGGATGGTGCCGGCCACGAAGGAGGCGGGCGTGGTGAGGGTGTCGAGTAGGTGGTCGACCACCGGAATGTAGTAGCCCGCGATTTCGACCACCGTGGCGAAGGCCAGCGTGAGCAGCGCCGCCCAGCTGCCCAGCCAGGCAAAGCCCCCCGCCGGGGCCAGGTAGCCGGTGTGGTAGGCCAGGCTGGCTGCCAGCAGCGGCACAAATACCCGAAACCCGCTGCTCGCCGCCAGCCCCAGGCCCAGCGCGCCCGCCACCACATACTGCATTACCGAAACCTGTTCCATCGGTTTTGAAAAGTTAAAGTGAAGCGGAAAGGTACGCGCCCGCTACCAGGCCAGTACCTTTGCCCAGCCAAACACAACCAGGGCCTGAACCGACGTTAAGGCCGCTTTTGGGTACTAAAAAGTTTTAAATACATCACCAGGCACAAGTCGGTATAAAAGGCTGCGCCGATAACCCATCATCCGCCCACTACCGAGTAAACATAGCTTATTTCCGTGTCTCTCAACCAACTGCCTGCCCCCACTGCCACCAGCCCGGTCAATGCCAACGACCTCGAAACCCGCATTCGGCGCAAGCTCACGCGCCAGCATTTCATGCACCTCATCGGGGCCGATTTGACGGTGATTGCCCCCGGCCGCGTCGAGGCCGAAGTGATGCTGGCCCAGCAGCACCAGCAGCAGCGCGGCTTCGCTCACGGCGGCCTCATTGCCACGATGGCTGATTTGGTGGCCGGGTTTGCCGCCGTCACCCTCGTGCCCGACGACCACGGCATGGTGACATCCGATTTGAAAATATCCTACCTGCACCCCGGCGTGGGGCACAAGCTAAAAGCCATTGGCTGGGTGCTGAAGGCCGGGCGGCGGCTATATTTCTGCGAGGCCGAGGTGTGGTGCGATGACCTGCTGATTGCCAAAGCCAGCGCCACGATGGCCGTGATTGAGCCGGTCGCCGCGTGAGCCAGCTACCCGCAAACCTGCTAACGGGTTACTTTCGAGTGTTTCAGGGAGTAAATGGTGCTTTCGTGGATATGCATGAAACCCACGGCAAACTCGAAAGCCGGCAGAACATCCCCATTGCCCTTTTCCTGGCCGCACGGGGCGAGCAAATCCGGTTATTGCCGGTGCTACGGATTCCGGGTACTAAATGCCCCGATGCGACCCGCGATGGCGTTGAGCGGGAATTTAAAGTGCCCGGAGGCCGCACGGCCAACGCCATTGACAAAGCCCTGCGCGATGCCAAACGGCAAGCCGCCCGCGTGTTGATTCAGGTAACGGAGGAGTGGGACCGGCACTTACTGGAACAAGCTATTCACGGCCGGGTTCGGCGGGCCGAAAATATTATTGAAGTGGCCGTTTTGCTATCAGGGGTGTTGCACCATTTCACACGCCACGAAATCCTCAACAACACCTTTCGCGGCAAAATGGGCTAAAAAAAAGGGGAGCGCAGCATGCTGCATCTCCCCGGGGGGTCAGGGTTCTTACCCCATCCAATGCAAATATACGCAGGAAACGGCCACTTAGTTCCAGGGCTGCGTTTACCTATTTTGTGGCCTACACCAATCTCATGCTCTCCCTCCGCACCCCTTCCGTCCGCGACTACTTCGCCTTCGAGCCCACCGACGACCAAGCGCTGCTCTTCACGCAGCTCGATGCTTTTTTGAAAGACCAACTGCCGGGGCGCAAGGTGTTTGTGCTGCGCGGCTACGCGGGCACCGGCAAAACCACCGTGGTGAGTGCCCTGGTGCAGTGGCTGCACAAGCTGCAACGCAAGTACACCCTGATGGCCCCCACCGGCCGCGCGGCCAAGGTGATGGCGGGCTACGCGGGGGTGCCGGCCAGCACCATCCACAAAAAAATCT
>JAYULN010000541.1:0-1420 GCA_043763525.1 Hymenobacter sp. | reverse complement strand
GAGAGGCGGTGGTAGAGGTCTTCGCGGAAGTTGCGGTCGGCGATTTCCTGCATCAGGTTTTTGTTGGTGGCGGCGAGCACGCGCACGTTCACCGAAATTTCTTTTTCGCCGCCCACGCGGGTGATTTTGTTCTCCTGCAAGGCCCGCAGCACCTTGGCCTGGGCCGAGAGGCTCATGTCGCCGATTTCGTCGAGGAACAGCGTGCCGCCGTCGGCTTGCTCGAACTTGCCGATGCGCTGTTTCACGGCCGAGGTGAAGGAGCCTTTCTCGTGGCCAAATAGCTCGCTTTCAATCAGCTCGGAGGGGATGGCGGCGCAGTTCACCTCCACCAGCGGGCCGCTGGCGCGGTTGCTAAGCTCGTGCAGCTGGCGGGCCACCATCTCCTTGCCCGCGCCGTTGGGGCCGGTGATGAGCACGCGGGCATCCGTCGGGGCCACCTTTTCGATGGCCTTGCGCACGGCGGCCAGCGCGGCCGAAGAACCCACCATTTCGGAGCCTTTCGTGACGGAGAGCTTTTTTTTCAGGGTCTTGGTTTCGCTCACCAGCTTGGTGCGGTCGAGGGCGTTGCGCACCGTTACGAGCAGGCGGTTGAGGTCGGGCGGCTTGGAGAGGAAGTCGTAGGCCCCTTTTTTGGTGGCATCCACGGCCGTCTCGATGCTGCCGTGGGCCGATACCATGATGAAGGCCGCATCGGTGCCCATGGCGTGGGCGCGGCTGAGGACTTCGAGGCCGTCCATCTTGGGCATTTTGATGTCGCAGAGCACCACGTCGTAGCGCTGCTGAATCAGCATGTCGAGGCCGGCCGGGCCGTCCTCGGCCTGGTCGACGGTATAGTTTTCGAATTCCAGAATCTCCTTCAGCGTGTTGCGGATGGCTTTTTCGTCGTCGATGATGAGAATGCGGGGCATGCGGGGAGTTATGAGTTAGGAGTTAAAAGTTAGGAGTTGAAAGGCAAGGTACCGTTGGCAGACCAACTCATAATTCCTGACTTTTAACTCGTAACTAAAAAAGCGGCTGCCCCTGCCGAAGCAAAAGCAGCCGCCGAAGTTAGGTGATGGGTCTGTAAGCCGGGTCCTGTCCGCGGCCGAAGCCGCTGCCTCACCATTTATCTAGGCCAGTCGTTGCCGAAAGGCTCCATCAACCTACCCGCTGGCGCCGGACGAGCCGCCCGGTGCCGATGCGGCCGAAGCCGCGCCGGCGTACCAGCTTATTTGGTCTTTCAACCCCTGAGGTTTACCCAGCCGGGACGGTTACCCGCCCGCTGGTGCGCTCTTACCGCACCTTTTCACCCTTACCCAATGGGAGTTATGAATTATGAGTTTTGAATTATGAGTTAGCAGAACGACAACTCATAATTCATAATTCAAAACTCATAATTCCCGCAGGGCGGTTATTTTCTGTGGCACTGGCTGTCCTGGTT
>JAYULN010000540.1:0-1423 GCA_043763525.1 Hymenobacter sp. | reverse complement strand
CCTGATTCTGGCTAATACCAGCGAAGGGAAAAGTACTGGTCCGCTGCGCGGCTGCCTTTGCGGGTGGGCCGTGGCCGGCACCCACTATTGTTTATGGCTTTCTCCTGTCCCAACTATTATCTGGTTGCATGGTCTGCTATATCAACAATACCGCCCTCGAAGCCGCTGACAACCAGCCGCTCATCGACCTGCTCGCCGCGCGTGGAATTACCGAGCCGCGCGGCCTCGCCGTGGCCGTGAACGATGCCGTGGTGCCCCGCGCCGACTGGGCTACCCACGCCGTGCAGCCCCACGACCGCATCACCATTATCCGCGCCACGCAGGGTGGGTAAGCGTTAGTTGTCAGTTGCTGGTTGTTAGTTGTCAGTGTTTTGGCTGGCTAATGACGGGTTACTGACAGTTAAAGAACACATTCGAGCTAACAACTGACAACCAGCAACTGACAACTAACGCCGTTATGAAGAAAAAAGACCAGGCCCCGCAGCAGACGCTGGTGGAGCGCCAGCCCCTCACCGGCTCCCGCAAAATTTACGTGCAGGGCAAGCTGCACCCGAACATCCGGGTGGCCATGCGCGAAATCGTGCTCGCCGACACCGAGCGCAAGTTCGATTTCGTGAACCCCACCGAAGTGAACGCACCCGTGACGGTGTACGACACCAGCGGCCCCTACACCGACCCGAACGTCGAAATCGACCTGAAAAAAGGCCTGCCCCGCCTGCGCGAAAGCTGGATTCTGGACCGGGGCGACGTGGAGCAGCTCATTGGCACGACCTCCGACTACGGCCAGCAGCGCGCCGCCGACCAGACGCTCGACCACCTGCGCTTCGAGCACATCGCGGCCCCGCTGCGCGCCAGGCCGGGCGCTAACGTGAGCCAGATGCATTACGCCAAAAACGGCCTCATCACGCCCGAGATGGAGTACATCGCCATCCGCGAAAACCAGCGGTTTGACGAGCTGGCGGCCGACGACCCGCTGCGCAGCCAGCACCGCGGCCACAGCTTCGGGGCCAACACGCCCGAGGGGCATATCACGGCCGAGTTCGTGCGCCAGGAAGTAGCCGCCGGCCGCGCCGTTATTCCCTCCAACATCAACCATCCCGAGAGCGAGCCGATGATTATCGGGCGCAACTTTCTGGTGAAAATCAACACCAACATCGGCAACTCGGCCGTTACGTCGAGTATTGAGGAAGAGGTGGATAAGGCCGTGTGGAGCTGCCGCTGGGGCGGCGACACGCTGATGGATTTGAGCACGGGCAAGAATATCCACGAAACCCGCGAGTGGATTATCCGCAACTGCCCGGTGCCGGTGGGCACGGTGCCGATTTACCAGGCCCTGGAAAAGGTGAACGGCAAGGCCGAGGACCTGACCTGGGAGCTGTTCCGCGACACGCTCATCGAGCAGGCCGAGCAGGGCGTCGACTAC
>JAYULN010000539.1:0-3644 GCA_043763525.1 Hymenobacter sp. | reverse complement strand
ACGGCCGCCGAGCCCAGGCGGCGCACCCCGTGGCTGCGCTCCATAAACGCCCCCAGGATTTTGAGGTAGTCGTCGAGCCGCCCGAAATGGCTGTACGGGAAGCCCGTAGCAATGAGGGCGCTGCCCAAGGCAGGCACCTGGCTCACGTGCATGGGTGCGTCGTTGCAAAACGCCCCGTGGCCCAGCGCGGCCCGGAAGCTCTCGTCGCGGTTCACCTCGTGCACCACCCCGGCCACCAGGCCCAGGGTGTCGTGCAGCAGGGCCACGCTGATGGCGTAGCACGGCAGGCCGTGCACGAAGTTGGTGGTGCCGTCGAGCGGGTCGATAATCCAGGTGTGTTCGGCGCGGGTTTCGGCCCCGGCCGTGCCCTCTTCGGTGATGAAACCGGCTGCGGGCAGCAGCGCCCGCAGCCCAGCCACGAGGCGGCGCTCGGTTTCCTGGTCCACGTAGCTCACCAGGTCATGCACGCCCTTGTGCTCCACTTTGCTGCGGTCGAAAGTGGCGGCTTCCTGGCGGATGAACCGGGCCGTGGTGCGGCACAGCGCGGCGAGGTCGTGGGAGAGTTGGGTGAGGTCGAGAGACATAAGCAGAGGAATAGAACGACCAACTCCCCTCCTTTTTTAAGGAGGAGATGTTCGCGCGAAGCGCGGACGGGGGTGGTGAAGTCGTTGAACGGTGGCCGAACGATACTAGGTGCTTATCGTCCACCCATCGTTCAACGAGTGCAACCACCCCAATTTTGCTTGCAGCAAAATGTCCCCTCCTTGGTAAGGAGGGGAGTTTGCTGTTCAACGACCGCGCCGGCCCTGCCAGAACGCTACCAGCAACAGCAGCCCAGCCAGCAGCTGGGTGCCGCGCCCAATCAGCTCCCCAAACCGGGCGTAGAACGTCACTTCGTCATTCAGGTGCACGGTGGCGCGGCTGGCAGTCGGAACCCAGGCGGGCTCGCGTTGGGTGATTTCTCCTTTTTGGTTGATGAAGCCGGTGAAGCCGGTGTTGGCCGAGCGGGCCAGGTCGCGGCGGGTTTCGATGCAGCGCAGGGCGCCGAGGCGCAGCAGCTGGCGGTAGCCGGGCGAGTCGTGCCACCAGGCATCGTTGGTGATGAGGCCCAGCAGGGTGGCCCCGTTGCGGGCGTATTCGCCCACGAAATCACCATAAATCGACTCGTAGCAGATAACCGGGGCCACGCGCAGGGCCGGCGCGTTGGCGGGGGCGGCGTACACGGTGCGCTCGGCCTGGCTGCCTACGCTGCCCACCGTGCCGCCCAGGTCGATGTGGGAAATGACGGAGGCCAGCACCGGTGGGATTTTTTCTACCCCCGGCACCAGGCGCGACTTGTGGTAGAAGGCAATGGGCGCGGTGGCGTCGGCGAAATACGCGCCGGTGTTGAAGATGTCGTAGTAGCCGAGGTCGTCGCGGTAGCGGGCGGTTTCGCTGGCCGCCTCCTTGCTGGGGTAGGAATTGATGGTGGTGATGCCCGTGAGCAGGGCCACGCCGGGGTGCCGCGCCAGCCAGGCCCGCACGCGGCGGATTTTCGGGTTGCTTTCAATCGTATTTTCCCAATAGGGTTCTTCCAGTGCGGTTTCGGGCCACAGCACGAGGCGGGTTTGCGGCGTGAGCTTTTGCTCCGAAAGGCTGATTAGGCGGGTCAGCTGCGCGTCGTAGGGAATGAATTTGGCCCCGCCCTCAAACTTTTCCACGTAGGGGTCGAGGTTGGGCTGCACGACCAAGACTTCGGTCGTGGGGCCTTTTTCGTGGTAAGTGGCTCCTAGTAAATAGGACAAGCCGATTGGCAGCGCCATGGCCAGGAAGGGAATTAAAAATTGAGAATTAAAAATTAAAAACGACCCCACAGATGCGGTGCTGCTTCCCGAAGTCGCTGCGGTGGGGACCACGGTACTTTTAATTTTTACTTCATGATTTTTAATTAAAACTCTGAAAAACAAAAGATTCACCACCCAAACCCACACGCTGCCCCCCAAAAAACCCGTGAACTCATACCATTGCACCCACTGCGGCGCGGCCGCAAACCCATTGCCCAGCGTGAGCCAGGGCCAGGTGAGGTCCCAGCGCAGATGGAGCTGCTCGAAGGCAATCCAGAAAATGGGCAGCGACAGGTAACCGATGCGGTTGCCCAGTCGCTTCTTCGTTTGGCGGAAGGCCATGAGCGGCAGGCACATCAGCAGCGCGTTGAGCACCACGGCGGCGATGCCGGCGGCCAAATCGGCGTAGCTCACCCACCAGGTCGTGAGGGCGTTCCAGAGCAGCAAGAACAGGTAGGTGCTGGCAAACACGCGCCGCTTGCGCGCCCTGGCCAGGGTAAGCTGCCGCTCCAGCAGCAAATACGGCACCCAGCCAATAAACAGCAGCAGCGAGAGCCCGGCGGAGGGCCACGGGGCCCAGCCACCCCAGAGCAGCAGGGCCCCCAGCACGGCCAGTACCAGCGGCTGCCGCAGCAGGCTAGTCGTCGCGGTCGGAGTCGTTGTCATTGTCGTCGTCGTCGGCAGGGCGGCGGTATCGGTCTTCGCGGCCGGGGCGGGGCTCGCGGGCGGGCGGGGCAAGATTTCCTTCGACGACAAGAACAATTTCTCCTTTAATAGTGGGACGGGCGGCAAAGTCAGTCTCCAGGCTGGCCAGCGTGCCGGTCACGGTTTCTTCAAATAATTTGGTCAACTCGCGGCTCACCGAGGCCGGGCGCGATGGCCCGAGCACCTCGGCCAGCTGGCCCAGGGTTTTCACGATGCGGTGCGGCGACTCGTAGAAAATCATGGTTCGGGTTTCGGTAGCCAGTTGCAGCAGGCGGGTCTGGCGGCCTTTTTTCACCGGCAAAAACCCTTCGAACGTGAACCGCTCGGCCCCGAAGCCCGACTTGAGCAGCGCCGGCACAAAGGCCGTAGCCCCCGGCAGGCACTCCACGCCCAGGCCTTTGGCCAGGCACTCGCGCACCAACAGAAACCCGGGGTCGGAGATTCCCGGCGTGCCGGCATCCGAAATCAGGGCCATGGTTTCGCCCTTGGCCAGGCGCTCCAGCAGGCGGGGCACCTGCTGGTGCTCGTTGTGCAGGTGGTAGGAGAGGAGGGGCTTTTTCAGGCCCAGGTGCTGCATGAGGCGGCCGCTGGTGCGGGTGTCTTCGCAGAGCACGGTGCCCACTTCGCCCAGAATGCGGATGGCCCGCAACGTAATGTCTTCCAGATTGCCGATGGGCGTGGGAACGAGGTATAGAACCGTGTTGGGCATGGCGCAAAGGTAAACGCTGCGCTTAATGAGGAATGAGGAATGAGGAATTAAGCGAAGCGTACCGCGACCGCATCAATGGCCTCCGCCAGCTGATGGTCGCGCTTGGTTACGATGCTGCCGGCATCGTGGGTGCGGAGGCGGAATTCGACCACGTTGTACTCGTTGCTGAACCATGGGTGGTGGTCGAGGCGCTCGGCTTCGGCGGCTACTTCGGTGAGGAAGGCGAAGGCCGTTTTAAAATCGGCGAAGCGGAAGCTACGGTGGAGGCTATTATCGAATTCAGTCCACATGGTTTTTGCTATATTTTAGTAACTGCTGTTATGCCGGTGCCTTGGTTTAAGCGCCGCAGGGGGCGTAGCGCGAACTTTGTAGTTCGCGTCCCCGTGCCGTTCGGGCGGTTTTACTGG
>JAYULN010000538.1:0-1427 GCA_043763525.1 Hymenobacter sp. | reverse complement strand
ACGGGGGCGCTCGAACCCGGCTTAAGCAGCGTCACGGTAAACACCGTGCGGTCGGTGATGTGGCGCAGCTTGTCTTCGTCGCTGAGCTGAATGTTGATAGTCGGCACCGGCGAAACAATGTCGCCGTTGAGGATATGACGACCATCGAAAGCCACATCCAGCGTCGGCGGCACGTTGTTATCGTTCACCGAGAAGGGGGCCAGGTTCAGCTCGTTGTTGAATAAATACAGCTCGGGCAGCGCATTCGGCACGGGGTTCACCGTCACCTTGATAGTGAAGGTGCCGAACAGGCTCACCACCGGCACGCGGGCCTGAATGGTGATGGTCGAATCGCCTTTGAGTTGGCGTGGAGCATTCACAAACACGGTTTTACGAACGGTTCCCGCTACATCGCGCACCTCTATTTTAGCTCGCAGCGGAGTACCAAAGTTGAACGGCGTTACGTTCTCGAACACCACCGGGAAGGCCAGCGTACCCGGCGAAATAGCCTGCGCCGTGAGCGTGGCAGGGTCATAGGCCGTGCCGGGGGTGGCCAGGTCGCGGCGCACCACGCCCTCGGGCATACCCTGGTAGGTAATAAACCACTCGCGCAACTGCGGAGCAGTGCGGTTCACCGAGTCCTTCAGGCTGAGCTCCAGCTGGAGGTAGGGGTATTGAGTGGCCGAAATGGCGCTTAGCGCCAGACCGCTGCGGCCCGTGGCGTGCGACACGTTCGGGTTCAGCACCGTGCCCGTGCCCGCCGCATCAATGCCGATGAGCTTGAGCGTGTAGCTGCTGGTAGCCCCCGGCTCACGCTGCACCCAATGATAAAGGTTTTCCCAGCTTTGGGCCGGGCCGATGCGGGTGGAGGTGATGGTGCCGCTCGTGCTGGGCGTGCGGAGCGTATCGGTCAGGCTAATGGTTTGGTTGTAGCGCGGAATGGCGGGGCTGGCCGTGGCCGGGCCCAGCTCCTGAATGAGGCGGCCGCCGCCGGCCCGCTTCTGTGCCAGCAGCGTGAAGGGGTCGCCGTTTTGCAGCTGGTTCACGAGCTGCGAGCCGAGCAGGGTGCTGAACGCCGTTTTCACGGTGCTCAGGCTGGACCAGCGCAGGCGGTTCATACTTACAATGGCTACGTAGTCGCCATTGGGCACGGCCGCCAGGAAAGTGGCCAGCTGGGTTTGGCGCGTCGCGCTGTTGTTGAGGGTGCTGAGGGTATCCGCATCAGACCCAAAAATGTAGAACTGCTGCGGCACCTGCCCGCACACGGTAGCGCCGGGCAGGCCGGTTTTCGGCTTCAGCGTGCGCTGGTCGTACACGGCCACGAGCAGGTTGGGGCTGTTCACGGCGCAGTCGGCTACCAAGGGCGGCGTAAGCACATTGGTGGTGATGCCAAAGCCCGACCCAGAGCCAAACGTGGCCGCCGCGCCCGGCAGGCCGCCGCCGCGCGT
>JAYULN010000537.1:0-3650 GCA_043763525.1 Hymenobacter sp. | reverse complement strand
GAACATAAGTATTCGGTAGTCAGACCCAATATTAAATCTTGATTGACAGTACTTTGATGTCCGACTACTGACTACTTAATACTGGCTACCTACTTAGTACCATCGAGCCGCCGTTTGGGGTCGAAGCGCGGCAGGACGGTGAACAGCAGCGCCACCCCCAGCGGTAGGCCCAGGGTGAGCAGCCAGATGTTGGCGCGGCTGGTGTAGTCGTTCGGCTGGCCATCGGGGCCAAAGTGCGTCGGTATTTGGGCGGGCAGGGCCGGCCACGCATACAGCAGGTACAGCGACGGTACCACCAGGGCCACAAGGGTGAGCAATTGCCAGGGAAGCAGGTTTGGTTTCATTGCAATGGGGCGAAAATGCAGGAAAAATGGGTTAGGCTTTGAATTGAGTGAGCCAGCTCAGCAGCTCGTCGAATACCGTCATGTTGAGGGTGTAGACCACGAACTGGCCTTGCTTCTGACTGGTAACGAGGTCGGCCTGGCGCAGCAGGTCGAGGTGGTGGCTGATGGTGGGGGCCGAAAACTGGAACTGCTCGGCAATGGCCCCGGCGGTGGCGGGCCCGCCCCGCAGTCGCTCCAGAATGGCGCGGCGCGTGGGGTCGTTCAGGGCTTTGAATAGGGCATTCATGCGGAGGATTCAATGTTTAGACAAATGTCTAAATAAAATCAACATAAAAAAGCGCGGCCCCCACAAAAGGAGCCGCGCCGACAAAATATTATTGCGAAAAGCCGTTGGCAACAATGCTACACGGGCTGCTGGGCTGGGGCTTCGCTGGCTTCGGGCCGGCGGCGCCAGCCCGCGCCGCAGCGCGATTGCATCTGCTGACGAAATTTTTCGCGGGCCTCGGGGCTGAGGTGTTCCATGCGGCCAGCCATGCGCTGCTGCCATTCGCGGCGCTTGCGGGCCCAGCCGCCATGCCGGCCCCCGCCCCCCCGGAAACCGAATAGAATGCGGCTGAGCAGCAGCAGCCCCATGGTTTGCATCAGCGAAATGGCCGGCAGATGAAACAGCGACGGCATCAGCCAGTTCCACAGCGCCTGGGTGGCGAAAACAGCAGCGGTGATAAACAGCGCCGCGAAAAGTGCGATACGAAGGCCGCGTAGCAGCCAGAATTTACGGTCCATGATGGGGAGAATATGCTGATGTGAAAAGGTGAAAGTGCGCTGATGAAAAATTCGGGCATCATTGCAAGAGGCAGAGAAAGCAACCGTTAAGCGGCCGCATTATTTTCACCTTTCCACATCAGCACATTGTTCACATTAGTTAATCGGTGAATAATTCGGTGTATAGTGTTTGTAGGCGCTTGCGCAGGTGCAGCACGGCGTAGTGCTTGCGCGAAATCAGGGTTTTGAGCGGCACGCCGGTTTCTTCTTCCATTTCGCGGAAGGTTTTGTCTTCCAGTTCGTGCCACACAAATACCTGGCGTTGGGCGGCGGGCAGCTCGGCCAGCGCTTCCGACAGGGCCTCCATGAGGGTTTCGCGCAACAGGCGGTTTTCGGGCGAGTCGTCGGGGGCGGGCAGCAGGTCGGCCAGCAGCAGGCCCTCGCCGTCGTCGGAAGCTTCGGCCGCGCCAAAAGCCGCTTCCAGGCTCACGGGGCGCTTGCGGCGGTACAGGTCGGTGATGCGGTTGCGGGCCACCCGGAAGAGCCAGGCCGCGGCCTGCTCCACGGGCTTGAGCAGCCGGTAGCTTTCCACGAGCTCGGCAAAAACATCCTGGAGGAGGTCTTCGGCCTCGGCTTCGTCGGGGATACGGCGGCGAATGAACTGCAAGAGCCGGGGCCGTTGCTGGCGCACGGTTTCGGCAATCTGGCGGTCTTGCTGCGAAGCCGTCATTGGGGCGCGGGAGGAGGGGAGCGAAAGTGCGAAGGATTCCATTCTGAGCAAGCAGACGCGGACCGCTCGAAATTACTTTATCCGGTCTGGAAGAAAGCCAGCGAAGCATTTTCGGGCCGCCGCCGGGCCGGGCCGAACAAACGCCCCAACCAAAACCCCGTAACAGGCGCGGCCGCCATCAATTGACCTGGTAATGTGGGGCGGCGGCCACGCTCATCGGCACGCCGAAATAAGCCGGTGGATACGCTGGCTGAAATGTCCACTGATTAGGTATTCAAACTCTATCTTTGAGACAGGTTGGGCTGTTCGCTGGCCCACCATTGTTTCCTTTCATCATTATTTACCCACACAGTATGAAATGTTTCTATCGCCTGGGAGTACTCTTTACTCTGATGGTGCTGCACCTGCTACGGCCAGCAGCAGCGACGGCCTCGCCGTTTACGCCTGGCAACGTAGTTATCGCTCGCGTCGGCGACGGCTCGGCAACCCTTAATACTACCGCCGCCGCGGTGTTTCTTGACGAATATACCCCGGCTGGGGTGCTGGTCCAGTCCATTGCCCTGCCCACGTCGGTTACCGGCAACAACCGCATTCTGACGGTAAGCGGCAACGCCGCCTCCGAACTACAGCTCGCTCGCACGGCCAACGGCCGCAACCTGGTGCTGGCCGGCTATGGTGCCGCCCCAGGCACCCTGGCGGTGTCGACCTCACTGGCGGCCGACGTGGCCCGCGTGGTTGGGCTGGTGGCCTCCGATGGCACCGTTGACACCCGAACCAGCCTGGGCGGCGCGTTCAGTGCCGGTGCCGTGCGTGCGGTAGCATCCGACGATGGCACCTACCTCTACGTGGTAGGTGGCAACTCGGGCGTGCAGTATGTGCAGCTGGGCGGCTTTGCCCCAACGCAGCTTACTACGGCGGCTCCTACCAACATTCGCTTTGTAAGCATTGCCGCTGGCAGTTTGTATGTTTCGACGGCTTCCAGTCCTTACATCGGCCTCAGTACCGTGGGGTCGGGCTTGCCCACTACTGCCCCGCAAACCATCACGGTATTGCCGGGTTTCCCGGCTGCTACTGCCGGGTCGAGTCCCTACGGTTTCTACTTTGCCGACCTGAGCGCCACGGTGCCAGGGGTCGACGTGGTGTATGTGGCTGATGACCGGGGCAGCGCGGGCGGCATTCAGAAGTGGAGCCTGGTATCGGGCGCGTGGGTCCTGAACGGCACCATCACCGGGTCGAGCACGGCCACGGTGCGGGGCATCGATGGCACCACCACCGGCACCAGCGTATCGCTGGTGGCCACCAGCCCCACCGGCTTGTATGTACTGGCCGACAATTCCGGCTACAACACCGCCCCCACGCTTGCTACCATGCCCGCGGCCCTGGCTACGGCGGGTGCCAATACGTTTTTTCGCGGCATTGCCTTTGCCCCGGTAACGCCCGCGCCGCTCATTGCCAGCTTCACGCCCACCAGTGGTCCGGTGGGTACCACGGTAACCGTAACGGGTTCGTTCCTCACCGGAGCCACGGCCCTGACGCTCAATGGCGTGGCCATCACCGGCTTCACGGTGGTTGATGCTAATACCATCACCTTCGTAGTGCCCACCGGGGCAACCAGTGGCCCGATTGCCGTGACGACCAGCGGCGGTACGGCCACCAGTGCCGGCACCTTCACGGTTATCGTACCGAACCCGGTGCCCACCATCAGCAGCCTGGCCCCAGCCACGGCGGTAGCGGGCAGCGTGGGCTTCACCCTGACGGTGAATGGCACGGGCTTCATTGCCGGCTCGGTGGTGAATTTCAACGGCGTGGCCCTG
>JAYULN010000536.1:0-9190 GCA_043763525.1 Hymenobacter sp. | reverse complement strand
AACCCCAAAAAGCCGTTTGCAAACGTGGGGGTTAGCTTTCAATAATGTATATTTGTCGTTCATAACCAGCGAGTTAAACTTGATTTATGCTTTTCACTGTAAATTTATGCAGGAAAGAGGTCTAATGTATGAATTCCACTGCTTATGGATTAGATTTGCAGACAGAAAGTAACATTAGGCAAATCAATGAAACCAAAAGGTATAGCACTATTCGCAGGCTGTGGCGGCTACAGCCAAGGATTAAAATCCGCCGGTTACAATGTCGTTGGGTTTGCGGAAATTGCGGAAAGCGCCAGAAATATTTATTTGGCCAACTTCCCTGATACCGAACTACTCGGAACGGATGTATCGAAAATATCTAATGATGAAGTTGAAAATTGGAAGCATAAATTTGGCGAGATAGATATTTTATTCGGTGGGCCGCCTTGCCAAGGGTTCAGTTTGGCTGGCAAACGAAATATTGAAGACCCCAGAAATATTTTGTTTCTGCATTTCGCCAGAATCGCGGCTCATTTAAAGCCTAAGGTGGTGCTGCTGGAAAATGTGCGACTGCTGACATCCATGAAAGCCTCGGATGGAAGCATGGTAAAGGATAACATTGTTAAAGCCTTTAAGGAAGCAGGTTATAAGGTAAAATATAAGGAGCTTAATTCCCAGAGCTTTGGAGTACCTCAGTCCCGAGAAAGAGTTTTTTTTCTGGGGGTTAGAGATGATATTAAAGTGGATGTTTCGTTTCCGGATGCCACCCACGTAGAGAGGTCCGAATTAAATAATTTATTCAACCTGGAACTGCAAACAGTCAGAACCTTTCGAGATGCGTGCGGGGACTTGGATATACTGGAAAGTGGCGAAGAATCAGCAACCGACCCTTTACACTTTGCGGTCGTACACCCACCGCACGTAATTGCGCAGCTAAAAGACGTGCCCGAAGGTGAAAGCGCCCACAACAATACTGACCCTAACCTGCGGCCCAAAAGCGGGTTCAATACCACGTACAAAAGGATTAAATGGGATGAGCCGTGCTCTGCAATTGGTACAACCTTCGCCATGATTTCCGGCTCCCGAAATGTTCATCCGACCAACACACGTTCGCTGACAATTCGGGAAGCGCTGCGAGTACAGTCGTTTCCTGACGATTTTAAACTGATTGGAAACCTGGGACAAATCAGGACAGCAATTGGTAACGCCGTCCCGCCTTTGTTTGCCGAAGTGCTTGGCAAGCACATTAAACATAAGTTGCTTAAGACTACGAAAGACCAGCCAGCTTATAAAAGTACCCTGCTTGCAAATTGAATTGCAATTGCGTTGGGTGTTGTTTCTGACCGCCTCTCTGCATTTGTACGACTCCGAAACGTGGTGCCCAGTGTTCATTGGGGTCGTTTTTAAAAGCCCCTTTTCTAATATGATACGGCTTTAGCTGAAATCCAGCAAATCCCTCTGACAATGCAACTAATTCATCTATTGAATAGATAGCAATTTCCGTTTTGTCAAATTTTTCCGATTTCTTGGTTTTATGAACGACGTAACTTGGTGCAAAAGGGTCGTCCTTGTATGCTTTTCGCAAGAGCAGATTTGTTATCACGCCTTGCTTTTGCGAAAAGAGAGTTTCTAACTCATTTCTGCCACTCTCAGGCAATTCCTCCCAGAAATACCTGCGGTTGTCCGACAGTCGGCCAGCAGTAGTAGCCGAGTCCACTGGCTGATACCCGGTATTGCCACAAAACATTTTCAACGATTCTTCCGCTTCGACTGACACTTCTATTCCATTATTCCTCAGCAGTTGTGAAAAGGCAGAAGCCGTACTGAAATAAAGCTGCGCGTTGGTTGGAGACTTAGCATTACACGATTTGATGGAAATTCCAATAATTTTTATCGTATTGGAAGTAGCAAGCTCTAATATTATGTCACTCTTGGACTTGGTTATTGCATGCCCTTGCTCATCTTTTACCACATGACCCAGCCCTGACGTGGCCAGCCCCCCTAGCCAAGAGGCCTTCACATATTTCACTGAATTTATTTTTTCACTCTTCAAAATATACTTTACTATTTCAACCGCTGGGTCTCCGAAAAAAATATTTTTGGTAAGTGCTAATTCCTCAACCGGCTCTTTGGACCAATCAACAGCGTTAATAATTTCTGCAATCCGATTTTCAAATTCATGTCCCATTTTTCTACCCTTTGTACCTGCCAAAATTTGTGCTTCGTGCTTTTTATTTTCTGGGATGAGTGCCATTATAATCCTTTTAGAAGCTCGTTTACATTTACGTTCAGGGTATCCGCGAGCCGGCAGATGTTAGCCAATGAAAGATTTCTTAGCCCTCTTTCCAGAAGGCTGATGTATGTTCTGTCGAATCCGGCCTTATAGGCTAGCGCTTCCTGGCTTAATTCATTAGCAGCCCTAATTTCTTTGAGGTTATTCGCAAATATTTTCAGAATTTGGTCCTTATCTTTCATAGAGCAAATTTTAATATTGGCAGACAATTAAACAACGGACAACAAGTCTCATTATATTGTTACAACTATTCATTATCAGTTCATTACAACCCAAATAAACGACTGGTCCATTCAAACCCAGCTGTGAAGAAGCAGATTGAAAACAGGGTCCCGCATTTTTCTATGGGAGAAACATTTATCGCTGGGCAGCATTATTTTGCTGTGTACAGGATGTAACATACCCGCTGTCAGTAGTTTTGCTAAATGGCTTCTCAAATTCTCCCGACTTCCCTCCTGCTCAATGGCCGCGAATACGCCTACGATGCCATCCAGCAATACCCTGCGCGGCTCGATGCGCCGGTGAACGGCTACGAGGCCAGGGTGCTCGATTTTATCCGGCAGTGGCTGAACGGCACGCAGGAATTCACCCTGACGACTTCGGGCAGCACCGGCCCGCCCACGCCTATTGTGCTGCAGCGGCGGCAGTTGGAGGCCTCGGCACGGCGCACGGCCGATTTTTTCGACCTCGGGCCCGGCGACCGGGCGCTGGTCTGCCTCAATTGCGAATACATTGGGGGGCTGATGATGCTGGTGCGCGGGCTGGAGCGCAACCTGCACCTGACCATTGTGGAGCCGCACGCCGACCCGTTTGCCCACGTGGCGGCCGATGCCGAATTCGACTTTTCGGCCTTCGTACCCCTGCAATTGAAGGCCGTGCTGGCGGCCGGCCATGCCCCGCGCCTGAACCGGATGAAGACCCTGCTGGTGGGCGGCGCGCCCGCCGATGCCACGCTGCAACGGGAGCTACAGCCCCTGACGGTAGCCGTGTGGCTAACGTATGGCATGACCGAAACCTGCTCGCACGTGGCGCTGCGGCGGCTGAATGGCCCGCAGGCCAGCCCCAGCTTTCGGGTGCTGCCGGGCATTGCGGCCGGGCAGGACGAGCGCGGCTGCCTGACCCTGCGCGGCGACGTGACCGGCGACCTGCTCATCGTCACCAACGACGTGGTACACCTGCTTGATGCCCACGCGTTCGAGTGGCTGGGGCGGGCTGATTTCGTGATAAACTCGGGCGGCGTGAAGGTGCCCGCCGAGAAAGTAGAACTGGTGCTGGACGTGGCGCTGGCCGAAATTGGCGCGGCGCGGCGCTGCTTCGTGGCCGGCCAGTCCGATGCGCGGCTCGGCCAGGCCGTGACGGCCTTTATCGAAGGCCCGGCGCTGGCCCAGGCCCTGGAAACGCAGCTAAAAACCCTGCTGACGGCCCGCCTGGGCCGCTACGAACAGCCCCGCCAGCTGCGCTACGTGCCCGAATTCCGCACCACGGCCGCCGGCAAGCTCGACCGGGCCGGCACGCTCAAGGAATTGTAGCGGGAGCGACTGTGCCGCTGCGCGGGTCTCAGGAAGCAGTATGAGCTGGCAGAACTTGTGCCAACTCAAACTGGAGCTTCTGCGGCTAGCTTTGGGGCATAGGATGGGCGCGGATAGGCTCATCCTTGGTTTTCGCTTATGAGGCAATGGTTACCGTTTCGGAAGTTGGCTGGGCTGCTGGCAGCGCTGGCATTGTGGCTGGCAGGCCACGCGGCGCGGGCCCAAACGCCCGATTCGACCAGCTCGGCCGTGCCCGATTCGGCGGTGGTGAACAACGCCAATGGCTTCACGCCGCCGCCGGCGGGGCTGCCTTCGGCCGAGTTTGAAACCTACAAAGTGACCGGCAACGGGGGGCGCTACACCGCCGCCCTCACCGGGCTCTGCACCACGGGCACGGTGGAGCGGGTGTATTTCAACACCAGCCACACGGGCAACCTGATAGTGGGGCATTGGCTGTTTCCGGCGGCCCTCAACTTCAGCTACGGGCGGCAGAGCGGGGCCCTGCGGGAGCGGGAATTGCTGCTGCTGACCACGCCGGCCTACCGCCTCGGCAAGTGGAAATTTTACACCCTGGGCGAGTGCGAGACCAGCAACCTGCGCGCCATCTCGCAGCGCGTGGTAGCGGGCGGCGGGGTGGGCTACCAGCTCTACGCCGACACCACGAGCAGCGAAATAGCGCTGAGCACCTTTTTGCTTGATGAGCGCACCGACTACGATACCGAGCCGGTGCTGCACCGCCACGTGGTGCGCAATTCGACGCGCCTCAAAATGCACCTGAACCGGGGCGTACTCAGCGTGTCGGAGCTGCTGTTTTACCAACCGGCCCTGCAAGACCCCGGCGGCGACTACCGCCTGAACAGCGCCACCGTACTGGCCATCAAGCTCTACCAGCACCTGGCCCTGAACCTGGCCTACACGTTTTCCTGCGAAAGCGTGGTGGTGCAGGACCGCAGCCGAGCCAACGGCACGCTGTCGGTGGGCTTTGCCTACAGTTCGGGAAAGTGAATGTAGCGCGGACTTTTAGTCCGCGGATGGACGACAGCCAAATGTGCCATGCGCGGACTAAAAGTCCGCGCTACGACCTACTCCGGCCGGAAGCTTTGCTGGGTGAACAGCGGCTCCCGGTCCTTCAACACCTTTAGCAATTCGCCCAGAAACAGGTTGCCGCGCAGGTAGAATACCGGGCCGTTCAACTCGCGCTGGATAGCGCCGGGCACGAACACCGGCTGCCGCCAGCCCAGGCCCGTGCCCACGCCCGCCCAGCGAAACGCCCGCAACTGGGCCGCCAGCGCGGGCTCGACCACGGCCATGAACTCGCGGGGCATTTTGTCGAGGTCGCCGGCGAAGTTTTCGTAGAGCACGTAGGCCGAACCCAGGCCCAGCTGGAGGTTGGCGCTGAGCTCCCAGCGCCGGTTTTCGAGCAGCGCGTAGCCGGCGTAGGCGGCCAGGTAGCGAAAGCGGAGCTGGGCATCGGCCTCTTCGGCGGCATTGTCGGGCTTGGCGCGGCGGGTGGGTACGCCAGTACTGAGGAAGTAGATGGCCGCCCCGGTGCGGAAGCGGCTCTTGAACTCGATGCCCAGCTTCAGGCCGTTGATGGTGGTGAAGTGGTGGTTGAGAATGGAATAGCGCGAGTCGTACTGCGCCACGAAGCGGTTGTGGGGCAGGCGGATGATGGCCGGCCGGCGCAGCACGGTATCGGCCGGGGCAGCTTGCGCCCATGCGCCCATCGGCAGCAGGGCCATACTCGACAACAGAACGCGCAACAACGGGGACATGGCAAAACGGGCTACGCGGCAAAGGTCGGAACTGCGCCCCGCAGTTCGCCCGGCCACCACGGCTGCTTCGCCCGGCTGTTTTGCTACCTGGAGGCCGGGTAGCTTTGGCGTAGCACCTCACTCCCCACTCCCCCATGCTCACCCCCGATTTTCTCTTCTCTCTTGCCAACCCCGTGGCCCTGCTGGGCTGGGCGCTGCTGGTGCTGGCCCCGCGCTGGCGCGGTACCCGCGCCCTGGTGCTGAGCGGGGCCCTGCCCCTGCTGCTGGCCGCGAGCTACGCCGCGCTCATCGGCTATCAAACCGTGGTACACCCGGCACCGGGCGGCGGGTTTGGGTCGCTGGCCCAGGTGGCCGCGCTGTTTCGGCAACCCTGGGCGCTGCTGGCGGGCTGGGTGCATTACCTGTGCTTCGATATGTGCATTGGGGCCTGGGAAACCCGCGATGCCCAGCGCCGGGGCGTGCCGCACTGGGCGCTGATGCCGTGCCTGGTGGCCACGTTCATGCTCGGGCCACTGGGCTTGCTGTTGTACTCGGGTGTGCGGCGGCGCTATCCCCGACCGGTGCCGCCCGCCCTATAAGTCTTCGATTTTAAGCTGTTCGCCTCATGAAAACCGCTCTGTTTCCCTCGTCTGATTCCGCGGCTGCTCCCCCGCCATCGCCGGTGCGCGAGTGGCTGCGTACGCTGCACCGCGCGAACCCGTTGCTATCCTACACTGGCTGGCTGAACGTGGGCCTGGCCGCGCTCGCCCTGGCGCTGCTGCCCTTCGACCACCGCCTGGTAACCGGGGCACTGGTCTGGCTGAACCGCTCAAGTTCGCGCTGTCCATCATCGCCTTCGCCTGGACGCTGGGCTGGCTGCTGGCCGACCTGCCCGCCGCCGCCCCGCCCAACGTGCGCGCCCACTACGAGCGGCTGAACGCCGCGCAGCCCCTGGAAGTACTGCAAACGGCGGGCAGGTTTCTGGTGAAATTGCCGCTGCTGTGATGTAGCCTCCCATATCAAGACGGGGCCGGTTTACTAAAATCCGTGAAGCTGGCCGAGCTGCAAACGGCCCTGGCCAAGCGGGACGCGCAACGTGCCGCAGCGCTCAATGAGCAATTGAGAACCGTAGGAAGGCCTGAGCCAAGGAATAATGAAGAGCCAGGACCATCAAACAATTCTCCATTCCTTGCGCCTCATTCTTCACTAAGTAGTCATGCATAAGTAAACGTATCGTTCTGGCGAGCGCCTCCCCCCTGCCCCCTACCGGGCACGGCCCCTCTCCGAAAAGGAGAGGGGACACCGGTTTTGCGGTTGATTGTCTCCCCCTCTCCTTTTCGGAAAAGGGGCTGGGGGGTGAGGTGAGCATGCACGCCGTTTGCACGCTTACTGCTGCGCGACTACTTAATTGATGGCTCAAAGGTACCCGCCGGCCCGGCCCGCCCTCAACTTCCCGTTGCCGAAACGGCGGATGGGACCGATGAACCGTCGAAAGGCCAGATGTGAGACGTGGGGCTGGCACGCGTCGGCGACGCGCTGCCGACTGGCTTGGCGTTTCCAGACGCGCCATTGGCACCGTTTGGGTATCGGTCACTGCCCGAGCCACGGGTTCGAAGCCAGGGGGCACCAGCCCCAACTTGCGTAACCGCAACGAGGCGTTCGCCCCAGCCCCAGCCCCAACCCCAGCCTGCGCCGTTTCGCCGCCGGGCAGCAACCGTTGTAGCCGGCCCGGCAGCGTAAATTGCCGCCGCGTTTCACTCCGCCCTCATTCGCCCGTGCCTGGCTTACGGCCCTGTTTGCTCCTCCTTATGGCTGATTCCCCGCTTCCCATCGACTACCAGGCCCTCTTTCGGGCGCTGCCCAGCGCTTACCTGCTGCTGGCCCCCGATGGCACCATTCTCGACAATTCCGGCCGGCACGCGGCCGTGTCGCTGCTACCCCGCGAGCAGGCGGTGGGGCGCTACATTTTCGATGCCTACCCCGGCGCCCCCCAAAGCCAGGCCGACCTGCTGGCCTCGCACGACGTGGTGCGGCGCACCCTGCGGGCCCACGTGATGCCGCTGCTGCGCTACGACATTGCGCGGCCCGCCGCGCTGGGCGGCGGCACCGAGGAGCGGTACTGGCAGATTACCCACCACCCCCAGCTCGATGCCCGCGGCGAGCTTCAGTACATCCTGCAAACGTCGGAGGACGTGACCGAGGCCACGCGGGCCGCCCAGCGGGCCGCCGAAGTGCGGCGCGCCCTCGATGAGGCCAACGAGCGCAACCGCTTCCTCCTCGAAAGCCTGCCCCTGCTGGTGTGGACCACCCGCCCCGATGGCGCAGTCGACTACTTCAATGCCCGCTGGACCGATTTCACCGGCCGGGCCCTGGCCGATACCCTGGGCTGGGGCTGGGTGGCCGACCTGCACCCCGACGACGTGGCCCCCACCACTGCCCGCTGGGAAGCCGCCCGCCAGCACAACACGTCCTATCAGGCCGAGTACCGCATCCGGCGGCACGATGGCAGCTACCGCTGGCACCTGGCCACGGGCGTACCCCGCCTCGGCCCCGACGGCCAAATTCAGATGTGGGTGGGCTGCAACGCCGACATTCACGAGCAGAAGCTCATGGTGGCCGAGCTGCTGGAAGCCAACGAGCAGCAGGCCGTTCTCTCCGAGCAGGCCTACCAGCAGTTTCAGAAAGCCGAAAACCAGCGCGAAACCTACCATGGCCTGTTTATGCGGGCACCGGCCGCCATCAGCATCCTCCGCGGCCCCGAGCACCGCCACGAGTTCGTGAATCCGCCCTATCAGCACCTTTTAGATGGCCGGCCGCTGCTGGGCCGCACCGTGGCCGAAGCCCTGCCCGAAATCAGCGGCCAGGGCTTCCTTGCCCTCCTCGATACGGTGTATGCCACCGGCGAAACCTACCTTGGCACCGAAGTGCCCGTGCGCCTGCCGGGCCTTTCCCAGGATTCATACTTCAACATCACGTACCAGCAGTTTCGCGAGGACGGCCAGCCCGCCGGCATCATGGTTTTCGCGTTTGAAATCAGCGACTTCGTACACGCCCGCCAGGCCTTGGAAAAGCTCCGGGACCCCGACCCCACCACCGGCCTGCCCCTGGCCTGATTGTTGGTTGGCCCGGCGCTGCCGGGCGGGGCGGGCCCACAATTGCCCCTCCCACCGCTTGCCTCATTTATCCGACTACCGCCTTCCGTACCCGTCTTTCCCCTCCCCAGCATGCCTCTTACCTCGTTCGACTTTCAGCAGGCCCGCGTGAAGCAGGTGCTCTTTAAGTCGCGGCTGCGCTCGGTGCTCTACGGCGTGCGTGAAGCCGAGCCAGCCCTGTTTGCCTACGGCGAAAATCCATTGGCCCAGTGGATACAAACAGTGCTGAAGCCCGAGTTCGGCACCCCGGCCGCGGTGCGCGAGCTGGAAAACACGCTCCAGCAAATGCTGCGCACCGGCCAGGAGCTGGCCACCCGCTACCAGCGCGGCCACATCGAAGAAGCCCGCACCGGCCTCGACCAGGTCAATACCTTTGCCGACCAGATTGAGCGCCAGCTGCTAAGTCTGGAAAAAGTGGCTTAGCGGTAGCGCGGACTTTTAGTCCGCGGCCCCGCGCCGCCGGAACCGCTCTAACGGCGCGGT
>JAYULN010000535.1:0-3664 GCA_043763525.1 Hymenobacter sp. | reverse complement strand
GAGCCGCTTGCGCGGGCCGCCGGGCGCGCCGAGCTGGCCGGTTTCGCCTTCTTCGGCTCCAATGGCCACGGCCTCGTCGCCGGGGTTGCCGAAGAGCGAGGCCTGGCCGCCGGGCACCAGCTTCGGCCGGCGCACCGGCGTGCTGCCGGGCAGGGCCACGCTGGCCGGGGTGCGCTGCGGGCCGCTGCCACTCAGAATGCGGGCCGCCAGCTGCCGAAACTCCAGCTCCTCAAACAGCTCGCGCAATACCGTTTCGTCGGGCGCATCGAGCACCAGCTTATCGGCCTCAAAATCGAGCGGCACGTTCACGTGAATGGTGGCCAGCTCCTTGCTCATGAGGCCCTGCTCGGCGAAGTTGCGCACGTTTTCCTGCTGCTTGCCCTTCAACTCGTCCACGTTGGCCAGCAGGTTCTCCACCGAGCCGTACTTCTGAATCAGCGTTTTGGCCGTTTTTTCGCCAATGCCGGGAATGCCGGGAATGTTGTCGCTCGCATCACCTTGCAGGCCCAGAATGTCAATTACCTGCTCCACGCGCTCAATCTCGAAGCGGGCCAGCACATGGGCCACGTCCAGAATCTCGGCCGCGTTGCCCATAAAGGCCGGCCGGTATATTTTGATGTGCTCCGTTACCAGCTGGCAGTAGTCCTTGTCGGGCGTCATCATAAACACCTCGAAGCCTTCCTTTTCGGCCTTCTGCGCCAGCGTCCCAATCACGTCATCGGCCTCGAAGCCGTCCAGCATCAAAATCGGGATGTGGAAGCCCTGGATGATTTTCTTGATGTAGGGCAGGGCAATGCCAATATCCTCGGGCATGGCCTGCCGCTGGGCCTTGTAGGCGGCAAACTGCTCGTGCCGGAAAGTCTTTTTCGGCCCATCAAAGCACACGCCGATGTGGGTCGGCTTTTCCTTTTGCAGCACCTCCACCAGCGTGTTGGTGAAGCCCAGCACGGCCCCCGTGTTCATGCCCTTGGAGTTGATGCGCGGATTTTTGCTGAACGCGAAGTGCGAGCGGTAAATCAGGGCGAAAGCATCGAGCAGGAAGAGCTTTTTGGGAGCGGGAGCGGCGGTATCGGACATGGGGACGAAAGTACGGCGGGCGCGCGGAGCATGCACCAAGGAGCCGTTATGCCGCCCTAAATCCGCTGCAGGCTCTTGTAAAACCCTTCCTGATACGACTTGCCGATGGGCACGAAGTGGCCGCCCCGCAGGTTCACGGTGTTGTCCTCGATGGATTCAATGTGCTGGGTATTCAGCAGGTAGCTGCGGTGAACCCGGATAAAGTTGGGGAACGGGCCGAGCCGGGTTTCCAGCGCCTTGAGCGTGGTATACACAATGTACTTGTGCTTGTCGGTCACGATGTTGACGTAATCAGACAGGGCCTCCACGTACAACACCTCGTCGAAATTGATGCGCACCATGCGGCTGTTCACCTTCACGAACAAGTCGGCGTTGGTGGGGCCATCGGGCGAGCTGGCGGCGGGCGGCGGGGCCACGGGCTGGCGCGACTCCACGCGCTGCACGGCTTGGGTGAAGCGGGCAAAGTCGAAGGGCTTGACCAGGTAGTCGGTCACGCGCAGCTCGAAGGCATCGACGGCAAAGTCGGGGCGGGCGGTGGTGATGATGACCTCGGGCGGCGCGGTGAGCACCCGTAGCATCTCCAGGCCGTTGAGGTGGGGCATCTCGATATCCAGGAACAGGATGTCGATGTGATGGCCCTCGCGGAAAAACGTCAGCCCGGCAATGCCGTCGGCTAACGAAGCCACCAGCTTGAGATTAGGGGTCAGCTCTACGTAATGCTCAAGGGTCAGCCGATTGATTTCATCGTCGTCGATGATGGCGCAAGTCAACATAGCAAAAGGAAGGAAAGGGAGAAGCAAGCAAAGCGCAACCGTAGCTGCTGGCAAATTTGTTCGTTCGCCACCATAAAGTAACCACTTACGTAACGAAAATTCTCGGCATTCCAAAAAAGCATTGCTTTAACTTGGATAATTATTATATATATTTGACCTACATAAGCACTCGGGCTTGTGCGGCTGCCTACCAAACTACTCACTTCTATTCATCATGTCGCTGATTCATAACTTGTTGGTATTGTTATTGACTTTTGGTGCAGCTGCGGCCTGGGCCAAGCCCCCGCCCAAGCCTCACATCCGCACGGCTGCCCAAATCGAAGCCTGCAACGAAACAGTGGCTCCGGGCTTCTCGGGGCAAGTGCGCGAAGCCCGCCGCATCACCAGTTATCTGCTCGATGCGCTGGTGCTTAGCAATGCGCAGCTCCGGGCGCTGGATGCTTGCACCGTGGCCGAGCGCGCCGCCCTGGCCCTGGCCGTAACCGATGCCGACGTGGCCCAGGCCCAGCAGCAATACCTGCTGAGCGTACGCCGCCTGCTGGCTCGCAGCCAGCTACATAGCTACGTGGCCCTGCGCCAGCAGCTCGCCGGCACCATGCTGCCCCTCGATGGCATCGAACTGGCGGTGCGCTAGTTCTCGCCAACCACTCCGTGGATTGGGTTAGCTATTGAAGGTTAAGGAGTTGTAGCAAATAAATAATCGACTACCCCAGGCCCATTTCCTGCTGTACCAGGGCTTGCACGGCGGGCTGGTCGAAATCGGCCTCGGTTTGAATGTGGGGCATGAGGCGGGCCATGATGGCATCTTGGCGCTGGCCGGCGGCCCAGGCCTCGGCGTAGGGCGTGTGCGAAAACGTGACCTGCGAGTAGAGTGGAGTCCAGCGGCTGGGGTATTGGCCCGAGATTTTGGCCTCGATTTTCTTTTGCAGCAGGAAGCGCGGGTCGGCCACCCGGTCGCGCATCTCGGTGAAGTTGTAGAGGGCCAGGTCGGCCATGGCATCGGTGTTGGGCTTGCGCTGGGCCTGAAATTCGGCGAAAATGGCCGGCCAGTCGGCATCGCCGTGCTGGTCGAGCAGCTCGTTCAGCACGCAGCAATCCTCAAAGCCGGAGTTCATGCCCTGCCCGTAGAAGGGCACGATGGCGTGCGAGGCATCGCCGAGCAGCAGCACGTCGTCGTTGTGCTTCCACGGAAAGCACTTAATGGTGACGAGCGAGCCGGTGGGGTTCTGGAAAAAGTCGTCGGTCAGGTTGGGCATCAGCGGCACGGCATCGGGAAATACGCGGCCAAAAAAGGCCGTCACGTCGGCCGGCGTTTGCAGGGCGGCGAAGCTCTCCGCACCCTCGTAGGGGAAGAACAGGGTGCAGTTGAACGAGCCGTCGAGGTTGGGCAGCGCAATCATCAGGTACTGCCCGCGCGGCCAGATGTGCAGGGCATTTTTGGCTATCGGCCAGGCCCCGCCGGGGCCGGCCTCAATGGTGAGCTCCTTGTAGCCGTACTCGAGGTAGTCCTGCGAATAATCGTAGCGGTCGGTTTTCTGCAACGCCCCGCGCACGGCCGAAAAAGCGCCGTCGGTGCCAAACAGGCGGGTGTAGGGCACGGTGTGCTCCTGCTGGGTGGCGGCATCGAGCAGGTGCAGCTCCTGCTTTTTCAGGTCGATGCCGAGGCATTGCTGGCCGAAATGCAGGCGCACGCCGGTCTGGGCTTCGGCCAGGTTGAGCAGGCGGCGGTTGAGGTGGCCCCGGTTCACGGAGTAGATGGCCTGCCCCGCCTCGCCGTAGGGCTGGTGGGTGAGGTTGCCCTGCACGTCGTGCAT
>JAYULN010000534.1:0-1436 GCA_043763525.1 Hymenobacter sp. | reverse complement strand
AACCAGCGTCGGCAATTGGCTCGCCTGGCATTGCATCGCCTTCCTCATCATCTTTTTGCGAAAAATCGACCGCCGACCGACTTTCTAAACAGCTTCATTCGGAAACAGAAAAGCTTGCTAATTAGTCGCAAGCTAGCACAGATAGATTTGTAAATTTAGAATCTCAAATCACCTCGCAAATCTTAGTTGGTCTACTCAGTAGTGAAGGCCGCGGCCCTCGAATGACTGTTGGAACTGGGCGAAATCGTAGGCGACGAAGGCCACGCCGCCGGCTTGCTTCAGCTCGTTGAGAAACTGCTTCTGGTCGTCGCGCAGGGTGTCGCGGCCGGCTTTGACTTCGACGCCGACGAACACGCCGTCAGCGAGGCGAAAGCCGATGATGTCGGGCACGCCGTTGCAGCCCTGGGGGTTCTTGCGCCAGCGGCCGGTTTGCGGGTCGTAGATGCCGCTGGTGTTCTGACGCCATACTTTGAAACCGTGCCTGGTGAGGTAGGCAATGATGGCGCTGGTTATCTCGCCGGCTTTGAGGGTGCCGAAGTCAAGCGGCAGCTGGTCGTGCTTCTGGGCAATCATGGGGAGGCTTGTACTTTTCGGGAGGGATAAAAGCCGGTTTTGGATGGCAGGGTAATCCGGGAGCCGGTGCGGGTCAGCTGCCGTAGCGTTCCATGATTCTGCTGTTTTCCTGCTGGTGCCGTTTGTCCATCTGGCGCTGGGCCTCGGGGCTGGGCTTCCAGTCGGGGCGTTCCTTGCGCTGGGTGGCCTGGCGGGCCTCGGCGCGCTGCTGTTGTGCCTGCTCGGGGGTGATGAGGCCCCGGCGGGCCTTGGCGTTGGTGATGGTGAGCTTCTGGCGGATGCCCTCGGCGTTGGGGTGGTCGTCGGGAATCTGCTGGGCCACATTTTCGAGCATCCGGGGGGCGGCGTCGCCCAACAGCTTCACGGCGGCGGCCTGGGTGCTGGCTCCGTTGGATTTCTGGTCGAGGTGGCGGTTTTCGAGGAAGCGGGCTTTCTGCTCGAAATAGTCCGCAATCAACTTGTAGAGCGTGCTCACGTCGAGGGCCTGGAAGAAGTTATGGCCGCTGGTGCGGGCCTCTTTCAGAGCCAGGATGATGTCCTTGATGCTGTCGTGGGTGTAGGTGCGGGCCAGGTCGTCGGCCAGGGTGATGAGGTCGGCCGCGTCGGGCTTTTCCTTCACCCGGAGCGAGTCGACGAACGCGCGGAGGATGAGGACCAGCAGCTTCACCACCTCCCGCTCGCCGATGCGGCGGGTGAGCTGGAAGATTTTGGGGGCGGCCAGGGCCTGGGCTTTGGTGAGGCCGATGCCGATGTCGGCCAGCATAGCGCGGGTTTCGGCGGTGGACCCGGCGGCCAGGGCGCTAGTCGTAGCGGCTGCTGCGGTAGCCAGTAGATGGGATTCCGGCGTTTGATTGGCCGGTGCC
>JAYULN010000533.1:0-9218 GCA_043763525.1 Hymenobacter sp. | reverse complement strand
CGCGCGGCCCGGCAAAGCCGATGAGCGCACCGGGTTCGGCAATATTACAGTCGCCCAGCATGGCAAACGAGGCCGTTACCCCGCCCGTGGTCGGGTCGGTGAGCAATGATATGTAGGGCACGCCGGCTTCGCTCAGCAGGGCCAGCTTGGCCGAGGTTTTGGCCATTTGCATCAGCGAGTAGCCGGCTTCCATCATGCGGGCCCCGCCCGAGCGCGAAATCATGAGGAACGGCGTGCGGTGCTGGCGGGCAAAATCAATAGCGCGGGCAATTTTCTCGCCCACCACCGAGCCCATCGAGCCGCCAATGAACTTGAAATCCATGGCGGCCACCACCAGCGGCTGGCCGGCGCTCAGGCCGTGGGCGGTGCGCACGGCATCTTTCAGGCCAGTGCTGCGCTCGGTGGCCACCACCCGTTGCGGGTAAGCCTTGGTGTCGATGAAATGCAGCGGGTCGCCCGAAGTCAGGTCTGCATCGAGCTCCGTGAACTGTCCATTGTCGAACAGGAAGTCGAAATAGTCAACCGCATCAATCCGGCCGTGGTGCCCACAGCTGGCGCATACCGACAGCAGGCGCTTGTGCTCGGCCATGGTGGCCACGGTTTTGCACTCGGGGCACTTGTACCAGAGGCCGTCGGGAGTCTCTTTTTTCTGGTCGGTAGGGGTTACAATTCCCTTTTCAACGCGTTTAAACCAAGCCATTTTTTTGAATTAAAAATTATGAATTAAAAATTACGGGTGGAATTCAAAATAAAGCAGGCCAACCTCTTCCCATCGAGCAAAACACCAGGTTAAAAGGCAGGCCATTCATAATTTTTAATTAAAAATTACGCCACGGTAATTCGCTCATCCAGGTACACGTCCTGAATGGCGTTGAGCAGTTCCACGCCTTCGGCGAAGGGACGCTGGAAGGCTTTGCGGCCCGAAATCAGCCCCTGCCCGCCGGCCCGCTTGTTGATGATGGCCGTATGCACGGCGGCTTCTAAGTCGCCGGCTCCGAGGCTTTCGCCGCCCGAGTTGATGAGGCCGATGCGGCCGGCGTAGCAGTTCAATACCTGGTAGCGGGCCAGGTCGATGGGATGGTCGCCGGCCAGCTGGTCGTACATCGCCGGGAAGGTTTTGCCGAATTTCAGGGTCGAGAAGCCGCCGTTGTTTTCGGGCAGCTTTTGCTTGATGATGTCGGCCCCCATGGTTACGCCCAGGTGGTTGGCCCGGCCGGTGAGGTCGGCGGCAACGTGGTAGTCTTTGTCGGTGGTTTTGAAGGCGTTGTTGCGGGTGTAGCACCACAGCACGGTGGCCATGCCCAGGGCGTGGGCCTCCTCGAACGCGCGGGTTACTTCGATAATCTGGCGGTTGCTTTCCTCCGAGCCGAAGTACACGGTGGCTCCCACGGCGGTAGCGCCCATGTCCCAGGCCTGCCGCACCGAGCCGAACAGTATCTGGTCGAACTTATTGGGATAAGTCAGCAGCTCGTTGTGGTTGATTTTGACCAGGAACGGGATTTTGTGGGCGTATTTGCGGGCCACCGTGCCAAAGGTGCCGAAGGTGGTGGCCACGGCGTTGCAGCCGCCTTCTACGGCCAGCCTAAGGATGTTTTCGGGGTCGAAGTACATCGGGTTGGGGCCGAAGGCTGAGCCGGCGGTGTGCTCGATGCCCTGGTCGACGGGCAGGATGCTGACGTAGCCGGTGCCGGCCAGCCGGCCGTGGTTGTAGAGCGCCCCCAGGCTGCGCAGCACCTGCGGCGAGCGGCTGCCGGGGCCAAAGCAGCGGTCCAGAAAATCGGGGCCGGGAGCATGCAGCAGGTCTTTGCTCACGAGGGCCTGGTGGGTGAGCAGGGCTTCGTTTTCGGGGCTCAAAGTCAGGGTGGCGGCCATGCGGAACGAGCGGAATGGGGTGGGTTTGGGTGGGGGGCTGCCCGGTGGGTAAGTTGGCAAAGATAGGTTGAAAAATGCGGGGCAAATCGGGATTTCACGGCTCCGGCTGCCGGTTAAGCGCTACCTTGCCAGGCCAATGCGGCCCGGCAATCGGGCCGCCACCGCCCCCCGTTTCATTACCCCAATTTACGTGAAAACCTTCTCTCCTGCCCTGCTGGCCCTCTCGCTGTTGGCCGCCCCCGCCCTCAACGGCTGCGTGACGGCCAAAAAATACGACGACCTCAGCGCCCGCCAGGCCGCCGATGCCCAGGGCAAGGCCGAGGCCGAGCGCCAGTACCGCGCCTCCACCGCCGAGCTGCAAAAGGCCACGGACCAGCTCGCCCAGCTGCGCCTCACCCAAAAGCGCCTCGTAACGGACTCGGCCGAAACCGGCAGCGCCTACCGCAAAACCCGCAGCCTCTACAACGAGCTGAGCAGCAGCTACGATAAGCTCCTCAAAAACAGCGACCGGGAATTGGCCAATAAGTCTTCCGACTACAACAAAGTGGCCCAGGACCTCGCCCGCCGCGAAGCCGAGCTGGGAGCCCTCGATGTGAGCCTGCAAAAAAGCAAAGCCGACAACGACCGCCTCGCCGCCGACCTCAAAACCCGCGAAGCCCGCCTCACCGAGCTTACCCAAGCCCTGGCCGACAAAGACAAGGCCGTGGCCGACCTGAAAGCCCGCGTGAGCAAGGCCCTGCTCAGCTTCAACAGCAGTGACTTGCAGGTGAAGCTGAAGGACGGCAAGGTGTACGTGTCGCTCTCCGAGCAGCTCCTGTTCAAGTCAGGCTCGACCAAAGTGGACCCCAAGGGCCAGGAGGCTCTGAAAAAGCTCGCTACCGTGCTGCAAGAGCAGAAAGACGTGAACGTGGTGGTGGAAGGCCACACCGACAACGTGCCCATGCGCGCGGGCACCACCGGCATGACCGATAACTGGGACCTGAGCGCCCTGCGGGCCACCGAAATCGCGCGTTTGCTCACCACGGCCGGCGTTTCGCCAGAGCGCGTCACGGCTTCGGGCCGCAGCCAGTACGTGCCGGTAGCGGCCAACGACTCGCCCCAGAACAAGGCCATGAACCGCCGCACCGAGCTTATTCTGACCCCAAAGCTGAACGAGCTGTTTCAGATTCTGGACAGCAACTCGACCACCCAAGCGGGCAAGTAGGAACAGGAATACAACACGGACGCCCGCCCTGGATACGTACCTGGACTTGGTGCCTGCCATAAATCAACCAAAAAGCCAGCCCCGTACGTCGGAGCTGGCTTTTTCATTTTTAGCCGGCTGGTTTACCTACGGCAGCGTGAGGTTTACGCGGGCGAAGTAGAAAGCCCCCGCAAAGCCAAACTGGTTGGGATTGTAGAGAAAGCGGCCCCGGTTCGAGGCATCCAGGCCCGAGGTGTAGCTCAAGTCGGGCCGCGAGGCATCTGGAAGACCGTTGGCTAGCAGGGGCGGCGCGTTAAAGTTGTTCGGGTCGTTGCGCGAGTTGATGTTGAACTTGTCCGGATATACATTGAACAGGTTGTTGGCCCCAATAACCAAGCCGACCTGCTTGATGATTTGGGCGCTCAGCGTCAGGTCCGTCACCCACTTGGCCGCAAAGGTCTGGTCGATGAACGAGTTGGCCGGGAGTTGGTCCTTGTACTGCACCTCGCCGAAGCGCACGGTGCGGGCCTCAATGCCAAAAATACCGTAGCCGTAGTTGGCCGAGAGGTTAATTTTCGAGCGCGGATTACCGTTTTCGAGGCGGGTGCGCTGCTGACGGTCAAACAGCGTGTTTTGCAGGTTGCTGGTGCCCACGGTCTGGTCGTTGTTGATGGTCGTCGAGCTGCTGTTGAAGCTGCGCACCACAGTTTCGTTGAAATTGGCGGCGGCCGTCAGGCCCAGACGGCCTTTGGCACCGAAGGTGGTGCGGTAGTTGGTCACCACGTCGATGCCCTGGGTGCGGGTGTTCACGGCATTGGCGAAAAACTGCACCCGCCCGATGTCGGGACGGCTGGTCAGGATGGTTTTCACGGTGGCGTTGCCCGTCGTGAATTGCGAGGAGAGCACGATGCGGTCGGTGATATCAATCTGGTAGGCATCCACGGTCAGGGTTACGACCTGGGCCACGCGGGCGGTGAGGCCGATGCTGTAGTTGCGCGAATTCTCCTGCCTGAGCGGGGCCACACCAAAGCCTTTCTGACTGGCATCGTCCAGGCTGTTACGCACAATGGGACTGTCGTTGTTCACCGTCAGCACCTGACTCTGCACGCCGGCCACCGTTTGGGTGCTGGTATTGTTGAAGTAGCGCTGCTGCAACGAGGGGGCCCGGAAGCCATTGCCCAGCGAGCCGCGCAGGGCCAACCCGTCCACGATGCTGAAGCGGGCGGCGGCCTGCCCGCTCACACTGCTGCCGAAGTCGGAGTAGTTTTCGGCCCGGCCAGCCAGGTGCATCAGCAATTTTTCGGTGATGTCGCTTTCCAGGTCCAGGTAGCCGGCCACGTTGGTGCGGCTCTTATTCACCTCATCCTGCGGCTGGAAGCCCGGAAACACCTGCGAGCCTGGGGCCGAGGGCTGACCGTTGGCGGCAATGCGCTTGGCATTGACATAGGAGTTCAGCTCGCCCTGACCAATGAGGAAGTTGTCGTAGCGGAACTCGCCGCCCGCCGCCACGTTCACCGTGGGCAGAAAGCCCACGTCCGTGAACTTGCGCGACACGCTCAGGTTGGTCGTGTTCTGGCTGAAGGCCAGCTTGCCTGCGTAAAACTCGGTGGGGTTGCCGCTGCCCACCGACTGGGGCAGCGAGGCGTTGAGGGAGTTGCGTACGTTGTAGCGCAATTCGTTGCGGCCAAAGGTGTTGCTCAAATCCACGGCAAAACTGCCGAAGCTCTTGCGCAGGCCCACAATGGCCGACTGGTCGGAAATGCGGGTGTCGATGAGCGGCAGAAACCCGTTGGGATAAATGGTCAGGTCGCTTTACGCGGGCTGGCTGGGCAGGCGGTTGAAACCGGCCGAGGTGCCCGTGCGGTACGTAATTCCCCCCGAGAGGTACACCTCGAAGCCCCTACCCAAGCGGTAGGCGCTGTTGAGGAAGCTGCCGTAGGTGCGCGTGGCGGCGTTGCCCACCCGCAGGTCGCGGCGGTCAAAACCGTTTTTGGCCACCAGGGCATCGTCGTCCGCTTTCAGCATCCGGCGCTCCTGCTCATTTATTGGAATGGAGGCAGGCAGTTTGTCCGGGTTCGGCTGCCCCGCCCCCGGATAACTGGGGTTGGGTTTGCTCGGGTAGCCGCCGCCGTTGTTGCCCAGGTACACCAGCGGGGTGGTGTCGGCGAATCCCCGGTTGTAGTAGTCGTGGTTCTGAAACTGCCCGCTGATGTCCAGGAAGCCGCGCCCCCCCAGCCCAATGCCGATGTTGGCATCGGCCTGAAACAGCCCTCCGTCCTTCTCCTTGGTTTCGCCCGCCGTGCTGCTCACCGATACGCCGGTCGAGTCATCCTTGAGCTGAATATTAATTACCCCCGCGATGGCATCGGAGCCGTAGAGTGCGGCGGCCCCATCGCGCAGCACTTCGATGCGCTTGATGCTGGCGGCCGGAATCACGTTCAAGTCGGTGCCCACCGAACCCCGACCCACCGAACCGTTGATATTGACCAACGACGAATTGTGGCGGCGCTTGCCGTTCACGAGCACCAGCACTTGGTCGGGGCCGAGGCCGCGCAGGCTGGCCGGGTCGATATGGTCGGTACCGTCGGTGATGGTTTGGCGGGCCGACTGAAACGACGGGGCCGCGTAGGACAGAATCTGGCTCACGTCGGTCTGGGCGTAGGCCCGGATTTCGCGGGCCGAAATCACATCCACCGGGGCGGTGGTCAGGATGTTGGAGCGGCCCTCCGTGGCGCGGGAGCCGGTCACCACCACCTCATTCAGGTCCTGGGCACTCACCAGCAGGGTCACGTCGAGCTTAGTGCGGCCGTTGAGGGGCACGGCCTGGGTTTGAAAGCCCACGACCGAAAACAACAACGTGGCGGTGGAGCCCACGCTCAACGTGAAGGCTCCGTCGCTGTTGGTGGCCAAGCCGTTGGTGGTGCCTTTTTCGAGGACCGTGGCACCGGGGATGGCTTCGCCGCGGCTACTGATTACGCGCCCCGAGACGGCTATTTTCTGCGCATTGGCCGTCAGCCCCAGCAGGACCAACAACAAGAGTATGAGTTGTTTCATGAAAACAGAAAAAGTTGAAAAAGCAAAAAATTGGGTTTGGTGCGGCAACCTTAAGGCATTTCTCCCGCAGAATTTTTACATATTCGAGGAGTAGTGCAGCCCCTGTGCCAACCACCAGTTACCTGGGGGTATAGCTACCCGGCCAACACGGGCCGACGAGCAGCTGATGACAATGTTGGATTGGCGGCCAGCGACCCACCCGCCAACTCCAACGGGCTTATTTCAAGCGGAAGGTGAAGGGCAATGCGTAAACCACGGGCACGGCCCTGGTGCCCAGGCGGCCGGGCACCCACCGGTTGGGCATGGTGCGGGCCACGCGCAGGGCCTCTTCGTTGCAGCCGCTGCCAATGCCTTCCACCACCTGGAAGTTGCTCAGGTGGCCCAGAGTATCAACCACAAACTCCACCATTACCCGGCCCTGCACGTTGCGGGCCTCGGCCACGGGCGGGTAGCGGAGTTTGGCCGTATACGCCGCCAGCGCTTCGTGCCCCCCGATGAACCACGGGGCCTGCGCCAATTGGGTGGGCTCCCAGCGGCCGGGGGCGGTTTCGGTTTTGTAGAGCTTGTCGTCGGGCCGGCAGTAGCGCAGTTGGTTAGCGGTGTGGTCGTAGCGCTGGGTCACCACCCGTTCGCCGAGGGCCGAGTAGCTGTAGTACTCCCACTCGCCCACTTTCTCACCTTTGTCTAAGGTGCCGCTTTCCCAGGTAGTGGTGCGTTGACGCTGCGCCGCCGCCCACAGCGGCAAGCCGGCCAACAGCCCAATAAGTAACATTCGATTCATAACAAAAGAATGAAATTAGCCGGTATAATGTTTCTCAAATGCCGCTCAAATTTTAATATAATAAGACAAGGCAATGCTGTTTAGCCGATTTCAACCTCATTTTCTGCGGCGGCGGCGAGGTTCTTGTTTTTGCACTATTTATTGCTATCACCATCCTGAATTGAGCGGACTGGCGGCCACGTCCAGGGGCGGGCAGCAGCGGCACCTTAGGACCAGCGGCTTCGAGCAGACGCTGTACCGCTGCCGTCAGGCCTGAAACGCCAGCCGGGCCCACGCGAACGGCCCGGATTTTATCTCCTTAACGGCAGTCCGACTACAATTCGACTTTGGTGGTGACCAGACTATGCGCCCGGTCCAAGGCATTGCGCGCGAAATCTTTGCACTGGTATGGAGCGCATCAACGTGTCCGGCACCGAACCGGCGGGGGCGGTGGAGTCTGCTAACACAACACTGGCCCGGTCGGGTGGCTGGTCGCCAATTGCTGGGTTGGGTTGGCTGCGAGCATGGCGGGGCACACTGCGCCCACTGCCCATCATCCCGCAGCCGAGAAACAACATCAAACCGCGAATTAGCCGATAGCCTGAGCCTAATTGGCGACCAAGTCCCCGGCATCTTCGATGCCCACGCTCCGGCGAATAAGTGAGTACACGAAGGCTGAAGGCATCACCAGAGCATTTTCAGCACGTTTTCCCACTTGGGAAACGCCCCGAACCGGACTTTGGCCCGGCCGTAGCGCAGGATACCGCCGGGGATGGCGCGAGCCGCAGCCTCCACTTGCCGAAAAGCAGCTTTTGCCGGCGCATCGTGCAACCCGAGATACATGGCCGGAAACGCGGTGTAGCCACTGTTCAGCGGCCCGCCAAGGAGGTAGAGGCCCGTTATCCGCCACCCATCGGCCACGCGCACCGCCCGGATTTTCATCTGCTCCGGCAACGTCTGTCCCGATTCCTGCGCTTGGGTAGTTACCAAGCCGCGGGCCACGTCGAGCGTATCCACCGCAAAGCCGTTGAATTTCAAATACTCGCTCAGCTCAGCCAGCACCGAATCGGGCCGGGCTGCGGTTGTTACCAGTACCAGATTGGCCCGGCTGGTTGGCCCGGCGGCCTCCGGGACCGGCTGCTGGGCCGCCGCTGGAAGCGCCAGACCCAGCAACACCCCCAAAGGCGACGGCAATCCAATGGCCGCGCATTACCCGATGGCCTGGGCCAAATCGGCAATCAAATCCTCCGCATCCTCAATGCCCACGCTCAGGCGGATGAGCGAGTCGCTCAGGCCCGACTTGCGCCGCTGCTCGGCCGGAATGCTGGCGTGCGTCATCGTGGCGGGGTGGCCCGAGAGGCTTTCCACGCCGCCCAGGCTTTCAGCCAGGGTGAAGTACTGGAATTTTTCCAGCACGGCGATGGCATCGACCTGCTTATCGCCCTTCAGCACGAAGGAAATCATGCCGCCAAAGTCGCGCATTTGCTTGGCCGCGATGGCGTGGTTGGGGTGGTTCTCGAAACCGGGCCAGTACACTTTCTCCACTTTGGGGTGCTGGCGCAGGTATTCGGCCACGGCGCGGCCGTTTTCGCAGTGCCGCTGCATGCGAATGTGCAGGGTTTTGAGGCCGCGCAGCACCAGGAAGCAGTCCTGGGGGCCGGGCGTGCCGCCGCAGGCATTCTGGTAAAAGCTCAGGCGCTCGTGCAGGTTGTCGTCGTTCACCACCAGCGCACCCATCACGGTATCGGAATGGCCGGCCATGTATTTAGTCAGCGAGTACATCACGATATCGGCCCCCAAATCCATTGGCGTTTGCAGGTAGGGCGTGCTGAAGGTGTTATCCACGGCAAGCAGCACGCCGGCCTCCTTGGCCACGGCCACGGCCGCCGCGATGTCGATGATGTTGAGCAGCGGGTTGGTGGGCGTTTCCACCCAAATGAGCTTGGTTTTGGGGCTCACCACGGCGCGTACGGCGGCCATGTCGTGCATGGGCACGAAGTGGAATTTGATGCCCAGCGGCTCGTACACTTTCGTGAACAAGCGGTAGGAGCCGCCGTAGAGGTCGTTGGTCGAAATGACCTCGTCGCCGGGTTGCAGCAGCTTCATCACGCAGTCGATGGCGGCCATGCCGGAGGCGAAGGCGATGCCGTACTTGCCGTTGTCGAGGGCGGCCACGGCGGCTTGCAGCTGCGAGCGGGTGGGGTTGTGGGTGCGCGAGTACTCGAAGCCCATGTTCTTGCCGGGCGAGGTCTGCACGTAGGTCGAGGTTTGGTAAATGGGCGTCATGATGGCCCCGGTGGCGGGGTCCGGATGCACGCCGGCGTGAATGGCTTTGGTGGCAAATTTCAT
>JAYULN010000532.1:0-1437 GCA_043763525.1 Hymenobacter sp. | reverse complement strand
GATATCGGCTATCTGCCCGAGGAGCGCGGCCTCTACAAAAAGATGAAAGTGGGCGAGCAGCTGCTCTACCTGGCCCGCCTGCGCGGCCTGAGCCGGGCCGAGGCCACCCAGCGCATCCGCCGCTGGCTCGACCGCCTGGATTTGAAGCCCTGGGCCGAAAAAAACGTGGAAGACCTCAGCAAAGGCATGCAGCAGAAGGTGCAGTTCATTGCCACGGTGCTGCACGAGCCCAAGCTGATTATTCTGGATGAGCCGTTCTCGGGCTTCGACCCGATTAACGCCAACCTGATTAAGGACGAGATTCTGGCCCTGCGCGACCAGGGCTCGACCATCATCTTCTCGACCCACCGCATGGAATCGGTGGAGGAGCTGTGCGACAGCATTGCCCTGATTAATAAGGCTCACAAGGTGCTCGACGGCACGGTGGCCGATATCAAAAACCAGTTCAAAACCAACACCTACGAGCTCGAAGGCCGGGGCCGCTTCATGCTCACGCACCCCGATTTTGAGGTGCTGGAACAGAAAGAGCGCGAAAATGGCCACGTCTTCGCCCGCATCCAGATTCACCCCGGCGCCACGCCGAACGACCTGCTCCGCTTCGCCATGACTCAGCTAGAAATTCAGGTGTTCCGGGAGCGGATTCCGAGCATCAATGAGATTTTCATCCGGCGGGTAGGGGAGACGATGCCGGAAACGCTGCTGGCGGCGCAGGAAGTTTAGCCGGGCCGACTACGCACCCGGGAACGGTCATGCACCAATGAACGGTCATGCTGAGCGGAGCGAAGCATCTCGCCCGCTTCGCTCCGCTCAGCATGACGTTCTTTTTACTCCCTCTCTTCCTTTCTCACCTTTCTTTTGCAACCCCAACATCATGGATAAAATCTGGCTCATCATTCAGCGCGAATACCTTACCCGTGTTCGCAAAAAGAGCTTTTTGGTCATTTCGCTGCTGGCCCCGTTGCTGCTGGCCGGGGCGGGCATTGCCATTGGCAAGCTCAGCTCGGCTTCCGGTCCCGATACCGTGGCCGTACACGACGATAGCGGCCTGAACCTCATCGCGCACCTCCAGGATAACGAGGACGTGCATTTTGTGCCCGCCGCTTCCGGCCCGTTGGCCGCAGCCCAAGCGGCGTTCGAGCAAGCCAAGCCCAGGCAGGCCGCCCTGCTCAACTTCCCGGCCGATTTCACTCTCGACAGCACCAGGGGCATTCAGGTGCTGGGCAAGGGGAACGTGTCGCTCAACCGCCAAAACAACATTCGCAAAGCGGTGAACAAAGCCGTGGGCGAGCTGAAAATGACCCGCTCCGGCCTCAAGCAGGAAGCCATTGACAACCTGCAGGCCCGCGTGGAGCTGACGGCCATCAACCTCGACGAAATTGGCGGCAAGCGCAACGACGTGGCCGTAACCACCAGCATGGCTTACGTGCTGTCCATCCT
>JAYULN010000531.1:0-1438 GCA_043763525.1 Hymenobacter sp. | reverse complement strand
TTCGGGCCGAAGCCCTGCGCGACCTGCGCCAGCTGCAGGACGACTTCGACAAAAAAGGCCAGGCCGCCGCCGAAAAGCGCGCCAAAGAAGAAGCCGATGTGCAGAAGCGCATCGCCGACCTCAAAGCCGGCCTGCTCACCGACGAAACCGAAAAACGCATCCAACAGCTGACGGCGGCGGCTGAAAAAGAAAAGGCCCAGGCCGCCGGTTCGGCCGCGCAGATTGCCGAGCAGCGCCGGCTCATCGAGCAGAAGCTGACAGCCGACATCGCCGCTGAGCGAAAGAAGCAGGCCGATGTAGTGGCTGCCGTCGATGCTGAGATTGAGAAGCAGCGTACCGCCCTCATTGTGGACGAGTACGAGCGCCGCGCCGCCCAGCTGCGGGCCGCCGCCGCGGCAGATAGCGCCAAGGTGAAAGGCACCGATGCGCAGGTGGCCGAGCAGCGCCGACTGATTCAGGAGAAGCTCCAGCGTGACCTACTCGCACTAGAGGCTGACCGGGTAGAAAAGGAGGGCCAGATTGCTCGCTTTATTGAGGATATAGACCGCGATATTGCTTTACGTCGTGTCCAAAAAAAGAAAGAGCTGGCAGGGCTATTCACAAAAGCGGGGCAAGAGGCAGCACAAGAAGAAGTTGCCATTAAAACTGCTCAATTGCAAGCTGATTTAGAATTGGATTTGGCAAATGAAAATCTGACAATCAATGAAAAACTGGCTCTAATTCGGAAGTTTCATGCAGATGTTAAAGACCTTAACGACCAGGCTAAAGCGGCACACGAGTTAACGGAAAAGGAGAAAGCAGCCATCACCGTAGGCCTTTTTAGTCAAGCGGTTGATACTCTATCTAGTATCCAGAAAGCGGGTACCGACAAGGAACTGGTCAAACTCGATAAGGATAAGAAGGCGCGCTTGGTTAAACTCGAGGCCGAATACAAGGCCGGCACGCTGAGCAAGGAGCAGTACGAGGCGCAGAAGTCGAACATCGAGTCGAACTACGACGCGAAAACCCGCTCAATTAAGAAGCAGGCCGCTGAGAAGGAAAAGCAGTTCAATATTGCCCAGGCCATCATTGCCACGGCCCTTTCTATCATAAAAGCCTCGCCTGACCCGTTCCTGGTGACGGCGGCGGCTGTCACCGGTGCGTTGGCCACCGCCAAAATTATTGCCACCCCAATTCCTGAGTTTGCCAAGGGCGGTGTAGTCGGTGCACCGCGCCCATCCTGGCGTGAGCGCGTGCGGCAATTCGCCCAGGGCGGCAGCATTAACCCGGTGGCCGGCGTTCCGAGTGTCGGCCAGCTGCACAGCGGCGGCGGCATCCGGATGGTGGACGGGGCCACGGGCCAGCACCTGGGCGAGTGGGAGCGGGGCGAGCCCTACATGATTCTGAGCCGCGACACCTACGCCAACAATCGTGAGCTGGTGGACGACCTGCTCGATAC
>JAYULN010000530.1:0-1439 GCA_043763525.1 Hymenobacter sp. | reverse complement strand
CTCACTCACTCACTCACTCACTCACTCACTCACTCACTCACTCACTCACTCACTCACTCTCGTGCCCCCGAACTTGCTTTTCCACCCGTAAAAGGTGGGCTTAATGATGCCATGCTCCCGGCAAATCTGAACCACCGTCTGGCCCTGGTCCTGCTGGCGCAAAATACCCAGTATCTGGGCTTCGCTAAAGCGCCTTTTTTTCATCAGGCCTTACGCACTGGGGACTGGCGCGCGTCTGCGACGCGCTGCGTGAACGATACCGAACAGCCACTTCAGCGGCGCGACCGGGGCGTTTGAAAACGCCAGGCCCGTTGGCAGCGCGTCCGAGACGCGTGCCAGCATTCAATGCGCAAGTCCTAAATACGAACAACGGCCGCCCCAGTATCCTGAGGCGGCCGTTGTTGCTTAAGCTACTGGTTGACAGGAGTTACGCCGCCGCGCCAGCTTCCTTCAAGCGAATCAGGTTCAGCGCCGAACCGGCTTTGAACCACTCGATTTGGCCTTCGTTGTAGGTGTGGTTCAGCATAATCAAATCGGTGTCGCCGTCGGCGTGGTGCAGGCGGGCTTGCAGGGGCTTGCCCTCCTGGAAGTCCGTCAGGCCGAGGATGTCGATGGTATCGGCTTCTTCGATGAGGTCGTAATCGGCCTTGTTGGCGAAGGTGAGGCCGAGCATGCCCTGCTTCTTCAGGTTGGTTTCGTGAATGCGGGCGAAGCTCTTCACAATCACGGCGCGCACGCCGAGGTGGCGGGGCTCCATGGCGGCGTGCTCGCGGGAGGAGCCTTCGCCGTAGTTCTCATCACCCACGACCACCGTGCCGATGCCCATGCTCTTGTAGGAGCGGGCGGCCTGGGGTACGGTGGCATAACCGTCGCCCTGGGTAGCGTAATCCTGCACCTTGTTGGCCTCGCCGTTGAAGGCGTTGGTGGCTCCGATGAGCATGTTGTTGGAAATATTATCCAGGTGGCCGCGGTATTTCAGCCACGGGCCGGCCATCGAAATGTGGTCGGTGGTGCATTTGCCCTGGGCCTTGATGAGGAGGCGCAGGCCCATCAAATCGGTACCCTCCCAGGCCTTGAAGGGCTCAAGCAGTTCGAGGCGGTCGGAGGTTTCGCTCACCAGCACCTGCACGCCGCTGCCATCGGCGGCAGGGGCCTGGAAACCGGCATCCTCCACGGCGAAGCCGCGGGGGGGCATTTCCACGCCCATGGGCTCATCGAGCCTCACGGGGCCGTTGGTGCCTTGCAGGGTATCGGTGAGGGGGTTGAAGGTGAGGTCGCCGGCAATGGCGAAGGCCGTCACGATTTCGGGCGAGGCCACGAAGGCGTGGGTGTTGGGGTTGCCGTCGTTGCGCTTGGCGAAGTTGCGGTTGAAGCTCGTGATGATGGAGTTCTTGCGCTTGGGGTCGTCGGTGTGGCGGGCCCACTGGCCGATGCACGGG